>JASJDX010000010.1 GCA_030064975.1 Pleurocapsa sp. MO_192.B19 | reverse complement strand
TGGCGAACAAATGAAACTGGTGCGGGAGTACGAAGACTTATCCCACAAGATAGCTCATGCAACGGGAGAGAATTTAGATTCTCTGATGTCTCGCTTGGCCACGGTAACCGAAAAAATGGAGTCGGTTGGAGCGTGGGAACTAGAAACCAAGGCTAAGATTATTTTAAGTAAATTGGGTATTGAAGACTTTGATGCCAAGGTAGGAGATCTTTCTGGGGGATACCGCAAGCGTATTGCTCTGGCTACAGCCTTACTCAATGAACCAGATTTGTTATTAATGGACGAGCCGACTAACCATCTAGATGCAGAGTCGGTAGAGTGGTTACAAGGATATCTCGATCGCTTTCGGGGTGCAATTCTGCTAATTACTCACGATCGCTATTTTTTAGATCGAGTAACAAATCGGATCTTAGAAATTGACCGTGCAGATTTATATACTTATGCTGGAAATTATTCCTACTATCTGGAAAAGAAAGCCCTGCAAGAAGAATCTGTTGCCAGTAGTGAACGTAAACATCAAGGAGTACTCAGACGGGAATTAGAATGGCTCAAGAGGGGGCCAAAGGCTCGCAGCACCAAGCAAAAAGCCCGCATCGATCGCATTAGCGAAATGCAAGATAAGGAGTTTAAACAGGCGCAGGGTAAAGTGGAAATCGATACTCCAGGCAGACGTATCGGCAAAAAAGTTATTGAACTAGAGAATATTTCCAAAGCTTATGATGGACGCACTCTAATTAAAGATTTTACCTATGAATTTACCCCCCGCGATCGCATTGGTATTATCGGTGGCAATGGTGCGGGCAAAACAACCCTGATGAATATTATTACAGGAAAAATTGAACCCGATGCGGGAAAAGTAGAGATCGGAAAAACCATTCACATTGGTTATTTCGATCAGCATTCAGATAATTTATTAGATGCTCTCAACCAAGAACAACGAGTCATTGACTATATTAAAGATGTAGCCGAAGTTGTCACTACTGCCGACGGCAATCAAATCAGTGCTTCCCAGATGTTAGAAAAGTTTTTGTTTCCTCCCAGTCAACAGTATGCACCGATACACAAACTCTCTGGTGGTGAAAAGCGTCGTCTATTTCTCTTACAAGTATTGATGGATGCCCCGAACGTCTTAATTTTAGATGAGCCGACTAACGACTTAGACGTGCAGACTTTAGCAATATTAGAAGATTATTTAGAAAACTTTAATGGTTGTGCGATCGCAGTTTCCCATGACCGTTACTTTCTAGATCGTACTGTAGATTTTATTTTCGCGATCGAGCCTGGGGGCAAAGTTCGTAATTATCCTGGTAATTATTCTGTATATTTAGAACACAAAAAGAAAGCCGATAAACTAGCTAAACAAGAACAAGAGCAGGTTCAGGAAAACCCAAAATCTAGTAAGCCTAAAAATACAAGTATCAATAAATCTACTGCTCAAAAAACTAAACGCCTATCTAATTATGAAAAACGAGAATACGAAAAACTAGAAACCAAAATTGCTCAGATGGAAACTGATAAAGAAAAATTAGAACAGGATTTGGCAATCAACTGTAGTGATTTTAATCTAGTACAAGAACTGTCACAGAAATTGGCAACATTAAATGAAGCAATTGATATCGCCACCGAACGTTGGCTGGAATTAGCAGAAAGAGAAATGCAATATTAAAAGCTACTTTAGCAATACTTTTTCGATTTCCAATTTTGACAACTCGGTTATTCCTAAAGGAGGACTAAAAAAATAACCCTGTATCCCATCACAACTATGTTGAGACAAAAAAGCTAGTTCAGCTTCTGTTTCTACTCCTTCGGCGACTACTGTGAGATCGAGTTGATGAGCAATTTCAATTAGGGCTTTAGCAATGGTGGCATTTTTAGTGTTTTGGTGAAGATTGCGCACAAAACAGCGATCTATTTTTAAAACATCTAAAGGAAATTGTTGTAGATAACTAAGAGAAGAATAACCCGTACCAAAATCATCTAAGGATAATGCGATTCCTAAAGCTTTAATTTTTGCTAGGATTGCTGCTGCTAGGGCAGTATTTTCCAGCAGCGTAGTTTCGGTAATTTCTAATTTTATACAGCTAGGCTCTATTTTCATCTCATCGATAATTTTTTCGATCTCATCGAGACAATCTGGTTGCCTAAAATGTCTGCTAGAAAGATTAACGCTAATAGTTATCGAAGATGAATAGAGATCTTGCTCTTGCCAAATTTTCAATTGGCAGCAAGCTTCCCGCAATACCCACAAATCAATCGTAATAATTAGTCCCATTTCCTCTGCGAGGGGAATAAACTCACTTGGAGAAATTAACCCTTTTTGGGGGTGTTGCCAACGTACCAAAGCCTCAAAACCAGTTATTTCTTGTGTAGGAAGGGAAACAATCGGTTGATAGTGAACAATTAATTGATTTTCAGCAATAGCAACACGCAGTTCATTTTCCAGTCGCGAAGTTGCCAGAACTTGCAGACGCATTTCAGTATCAAAGATTTCATAGCATCCTCTGCCTTGTTCTTTAGCTCTATACATGGCAATGTCTGCATCTCTCATCAGATCGTCAATTTTCTGGTGATCGATCGAACTTAAAACGATCCCAATACTACAATTAGTCAAGATTTCTTGCCCATCGATCATAAAAGGTGCAGACAACTCCTGTTGAATTCGTTGTGCAACCTTACAAGACTCATGCGGGTTGTGAAGACTTTCTAATATAATGGCAAACTCATCTCCTCCCAAACGAGCTACTGTATCAAAAGAGCGTACGGCTTGTAAAAGTCTTTTAGCAACGGCAACAAGCAGTTTATCCCCAACTGGATGCCCCAAACTATCATTAATTATCTTAAAACGGTCAAGGTCTAAAAACAGAACCGCAAATAAATAATCGGGATTTCGTTTAACTCGCTCAACTGCATCTGTCAGTCTTTCTATAAACCAATCACGGTTGGGTAAATTGGTTAGAGAATCATAAAATGCCTTGCGATGTAAATTTTGTACCGCTAATCTTTGCTCGGTAACATCTCGAAAAATGATCACTGTACCCACAAGGTTTCCCTGAGAGTCATCTAACGGCACAATACCTTGGTGACTTACAATCGGTGCTATGCTATCGTTTACACAAATTTCTTGACCATCTTGTTTAATTAGCAAAATATCTTTTGGCAAATGAAAGGTTTCACCTGTTTTCAAAACTTTAACGACAGGATCTGCTAAAGTCTTGCGGGTAGTTGCATCAACAATCTGAAAAACTTCAGCTGATTTTCTACCTACTGCTTGTTTTAATGACCAACCTGTTAACTCTTCCGCAGCAGGATTAAGAAAAATAACAGTTCCTTGGTCATCTGTGGCAATTACTCCATCGCCAATACTGTTAAGCACTGTTTTTAGCCATTGGGAATTTTCTTTTAATTGCTTCTCCTGCTGGTGTTTGTACAGAGCAATTTCAATAGTAGTGCGTAATTCTCTTTCTTCAAAAGGTTTAATTATATAACCATAAGGACTAGTCAGTTTTGCCCTGGCTATAGTGTCGTCATCTGCATAGGCAGTTAGGTATACTACGGGGATATCAAACTGCTGTAAAATTCTTTGAGCAGTGGTAATGCCGTCGATTTCTCCTAAAATCCTAATGTCCATTAGAATTAAATCTGGATTAATTTGGGCAGCTTTTTGAATAGCTAATTCTCCTGAATTAGCAGTTTCTGAGGCATTGTAACCCAAATCTTCGAGAATAAATTGTAGGTCTTGGGCAACAATACTTTCGTCTTCTACTATTAAAATATTGGCTTTCATTTGACTTGCTGTTTAATTCTATTAAAGGTAAATTTAAATCGAGTTCCTGAGTTACAATCGCTATGAATTTTCAATTCTCCTTGCAATTGATTAGTCAGGGTTTTAACTAATTTCAAGCCTAAACTTTTACTTTTTTCTAAATCGAAATCTGGTTTTAAGCCTTGACCGTTATCTTCAATAATCAAAACTAAATTCTTTGCTCGATCGGCAAAAGCTTTAATCGATATTTTACCTTTTTCCGTAAGGCAAAAAGCATATTTAATAGCATTAGAAACTATTTCGTTAATAATTAAACCGCAGGGGACGGCTAAATCTAAATCTAAGTAAAACTCATCAATTTCTGTGTGGCATTCAATATAATAAGTAGTAGAGTAAGCTCTAAATAAATTATTTGTTAGTTGTTTAATATAGTCCAATAAAACAATTTGAGAAAGATTGTCACTTTGATAAAGTTGTTCGTGAACTAGAGCCATAGATTTAACTCTATTTTGTGTTTCTTTGAAAGATTTAATGATTTTTTCCTCTTTTAAATAACGAGATTGTAGATTCAGCAGACTACAAATAACTTGTAAATTATTTTTGACTCGATGATGAATTTCTTGGAGTAATACTTCTTTTTCTTGAAGAGATTGAGTAATTTTAGTTTCTGCTGCTTTGCGATCGCTAATATCACGCACTGCTATCACTGCGCCAATTTTAACTCCTTTAGTATCGACAATAGGACTGCCATTGGCTAAAAGAGTACGCTCTTTACCTTGCTTGGGAACTGCCATCAATTCGGCATTGGTGAATGATTCTCCTGAAAAAGCGCGGAACAAGGGGATATCATCTTGCTTTAAATGTGTTTTACCATCTGGATAATAAAGATTGTAATATTCTGACCACTGTTCGGGGGGAATCGGCTCTTGAGGCATATCAAAAATCACTTGACTGGCTTGATTAAACAAGGCCAAGATGCCATTTTCATCACAGGCGACAATGCCATCAGAAAGATTATCGAGCATGGCTTTAATAAACACCTGCTCTTTCTCTAATTGGACTTCTGTTTGTTTGTGTTCAATAATTTCCGCTTCTAATTTGTTATTTGCTATTTGCAGTTGCTCTGAACTAGGTAGGTTAAGAGCCAGAGGTACTACAGAGAACATTTCTATTGCCGTGTAGAGAGATATCAAGGCGGTAATGGCTTTAACTATGCCTGATACCCAGTAACTGGGATGCCATAATGTCCAAATTTCCATCAAATGGCTAGTTCCACAAGATATAATGAATGCCCCAAACAAAAGAAAAATTGAGGAATAGGGCAAATCTTCACGCTTACGAACAAAGTAGACAAGAGTAATTGGGATCGAATAATAGGAAAGAGCAATTAGCAAGTCAGAAATAAGATTAAGTCCGAGTAAATTAGTTTTCCAAAGATAGCAATGTCCGTGAGGAATAAATTGAGCTAACATTCAATTTTTAATAAAAGTAAGGATACTCCTAAGAAATTAGGATATAGAAGCTTTTTTTTGAAAGTAGTCTAATAGGATAAATCAATAAAATTTTCGATTAATTTTTATTTTTTTTATTTTGATTACTAATATATGAATAACTACTGTTAAAGCATTTTGGGTTTTTGAATATTAAATTAATTATTTTGATTTATGTAATTTTAAACATTGCTTACAAGCAATAAACATAAATTAGTTTTATTTATGGCTAAAGAACATCAGTAAAAACCACAGTTTTGTTGCTTAAAATAATCATAAAATATATCTAATTCAGATAAAACATTTAAATTATTAATTTTATGTATGACGAAAATATGTGATTTTCTAGATAATTTTAAATTTTACTCATAACAAATCAAATATTACAGTTCATCAGTATATTTACGGAAAATGTAATTTATATTACTTTTAAAAAGCAGCACATTATTTATTAGAAAAATTTATTAGAAAAAAATAATGAAGCAAGCATAGTTTTGAGCGAAAACATCTAGTAAAATGTCCCAAACTTGGTCAAAATAATTGTTAAATCAAACAATGTAATTTATTTGACTATTATTATGTAATTTAATTAACATTTTTAGTTTTCGCTTCACGGATGTGGTTTAATTAACTGTTCAATTAAAAAAAAAATATATTTTCTCAAAATACTTGGCAGATTGATATCAGGAAACATACAATAAAAACGAGTAAAATTAAATTGCTGATAGTTAATATTTTTAGAGTATTAAATTGGGTTAGTATTCCATATACTAATCCTTTTTTATTTATGAGTATTAATTGAGCTAGTAGCATTAAGAAGATTAAAGTTGGAAATTAATATATTTTATACGCAGTAATGTGAATTAGTAGTGAGAACCTGCTGATTGAAAATCTGCTAAACAAAGGGCTTGCCCGCATATAGACTAACCAAAACGCTTCTTTCTAATTTATTCTCTTTGAGATACTACGCGCAAAGTAGGTATTTTTTTAAAGTCTTGAGATACATAAGCAGCAATTTAAACATAAAAACCAACATTTCTGTACTTGAATCAAGCGTAAAACTAAGTGGAAAACCAATTGAAATTCACATTAGACATTTTATATTTTTACTTTATTAATTACATATTCTGAATTTTGTTTCCTATTCTCGACTCTTTACTTTGTTGAATAAGCAATAATTAAATTAGTGTTATGTCAACTTAACAATGAAAATTTTAGAAAGCTTAAAAATGGCAACCTCAACATTGGTTGCCAATAAGATGCGTAGTAGTCTAACCATGTTAGGCATTATTATTGGTAATGCTTCGGTAATCGCGATGGTTGGGGTAGGAGAAGGAGCGAAAAACCTTGCCTCGGAGCAATTTGAATCCCTTGGTCCCAACGTTATTTTTGTTGTACCAGGTTCAGAAGAAGAACGCCGCACTACCTTTAATGCACCCAAAACTCTGGTGTGGGATGATGCGATCGCTATTGCCGAACAAGTCCCCAGTGTTAAAGAAGTTGCCCCTCAAATTACCGCTAGTCAGTTAATTACCTATCGTAATCGTAATGCCAATGAACAGGTGATTGGTACTACCCCAGAATATTTAAGTGTCAGAAGTTTTGAGGTGGCTCAGGGCAGGTTTTTTACTGATGTTGACCTTAAACGAAACCAGCAAGTTGTGGTTTTAGGCTCAGAAATAGCGGAAAAGTTTTTCCCCCAACAAAGTCCTCTGGGCAAAAAGATCAGAGTTAAAAATATTAACCTAGAAGTGATCGGAGTTTTAGAAGCCAAAGGAGCTTTTTTAGGTAGTAATCAAGATCGCACAGTATATGTCCCTCTGACAACTATGGCAAATCGGATTGTCGGCGATACTTCTCCCTATGGCACTCAGGTAACGTTTATTTCTATTGCTGCCAGAGATGAAAACAGTATTCGTGCTGCGCGGTTACAAATAGAAAACTTACTGCGTCTGCGGCACAAAATTAATGGTGAAGATGATTTTAGTGTTCGTACCCAAAAAGATGTGTTGGAAATTGTGGGGACAATTACCAGTGGCTTAACGGTATTATTAGCGGCGATCGCAGGTATTTCCTTGTTAGTCGGTGGTATTGGTGTGATGAATATTATGCTGGTGGCGGTAACCGAAAGAACTAAAGAAATTGGCTTGCGTAAAGCGATCGGTGCTAGAGAACAAGATATTTTATGGCAATTTTTAATTGAAGCCACAATTCTCTCTGCTGCGGGGGGAGCGATCGGCACAGTTGTTGGTGTTACTGGCATTGTTTTAGTGGGCGCATTTTCTCCTCTCGCGCCGACAATCTCTCCTATAGCGATCTTAATTGCAGTAGGAGTTTCTGGGACAATAGGTCTTTCTTTTGGTGTTTTTCCTGCTAGAGCAGCCGCCAAACTAGATCCGATTGTTGCTTTGAGAAGTATCTGAGCCTTAAATTTATGCGTAATATTTTTTGGTCAAATAAGTTACATCCTCTATAGGTTAGGCAACAAGGATTTGAGCGTTTTTGGCTAAGTTTAGGCTTACACTCGCTCAATTGGAAAAACCCTGTATCTTTATATTTTCTTTATATTTAAACGTATAAATTTTTGTTTATATAGATATCAATATATATAATTTATTAAAACTTCATATGTATGAATTGAAAATTAACTGGAACAGATAGCTCCTGGTAAGTTTTTCCTATTTCTGTTTATTTGTACAAGAAGCGGAAATCTATCATGGAGTTTTGTTTTACTGCTAAAAACTGGTTAAATATCTAACAAAATCCAACAAGGTAGGGTTTAAGACACTAGCTACTTGGTCTGTGTTATTTGTTTTTGTTTGTTTTTTGTATACAGCGCACCTGAAAAATCATCCACCAGTAATTATGATTAAATTAAATGTATCTAAGATTACAGTGTAACTTACATTACTAAAGAAAAACTAAAAGAATTATTATTCTTAGATTTTTAAAAGTTAATCTAGTTATTCTGAAATCAAAATGTAATCACAAAAAGAGAACTAGGTTCTTGTTTTCGCTCTATATTACCCACTAATAAGTCTCAATGAATTATGATAATCAGTATTTAGCCAAAGCAAAAATTGTCAAGGAACTGGGTTACTTTCCTGCCTTTTTATTGCCAGCAATGGACTCCCCCCTGATTTTTCGTAGTTTGGTTCAACATACCCTGGCTGCTTATATAAATAACCCTTTACCTGTCTTATTAAAAGAAAAGCTATTTGTATATTTATCGCGCTACTTTAATATCGATTACTTGACGATTTGTCATAGCTGTGAGTTGAGATCGCTGGGAGTGAAAGGATCAGATATACTAGCTTTGGGCAAGATTAAATATCCTCAAACAGAAACAGATCTAAGCTTAGATTTATATTTACTAAACAATAGAAATCAACACCTAGAAGACTGGCAAAACAATTCTCAAATTGAAGCCAGTTTGTTACGTTGCTCTATTTTAATTTTTCTCAAGCCATTTCAAACAGACAACTGTTCGGTTATCTTAAAACAGTTTTTAGGTGAAGTTAATTACAATTACCTGTTAATTTTTTTGGGTTACATCAATTTATGTCATAAATGGGTAGTCAGCCATCCAGAAATCTCTCATCAACACGATCATCGTTCCCAACTATATTTAGGCTCTCTGTTATTAGAGGAAATTGAACTTGCAGAATTTTTTAAATCTAAGGTTCAATTGGAAAATTATCAGCAAGTTCCCGCGCTCGTTACAACTCTGGCAACTAAGACTTACAGCGCCACACATCCTAGAGACAGTCCAAAATTATTAACTTTGATCGCTTCAGATTATCAGCTAAGACAAAAAACTATTAACACTTGCATTAAAACTTGCTTAGCTAATGTTCCTTACCCCGTAATGATTTACAATCAAGATGGTCAAGTCTTACATTTAAATCGCAACTGGCTCAAAACTACTGGTTATAGTGTGTCAGAAATAACCACAATAGATGACTGGCAAACCAAAGCTCAAGTTAAACAAGCCGAAATAGTCCAATTACCCGTCGCAGATATTGGGCGATCGCACTTTCCTCTACAGCAGTGCCAATCGCTTAAAATAGCTGCAGAACTCGAAATTATTCTGCAACAGGTAATTTCCTCCATACTCAATTTATCTCCAGGGATAGCACAAATAAAAGCAGCTGAGCAAATTTCCAGGACAGTTAGCCGCCAAATCATCATAACTACTAGCTGTGGGAAACAACGTTTTTGGCAATTACATATAACACCACTAGATTGTTTGGAGCATAATCAGGGAGAATTGATCGCTGAAGGCAGGGAGCGCTTGACCATTGCGATCGCCAAAGATGTTACTGATTTTGTTCTTCATGAATCTAAGGGAGCAGCAGAAGCAAAAGCAGAAGCCAAACTAAAATTAGTTTTAGAGGCGACTAAAACGGCTAACTGGAGTTGGAATCTAACCAACAATCAAATTAACATTTGTCATCGTGGTCGGGCTATTTTAGGATTAACCGACTTTGATGGCAGCTATGAGCATTTTTGGCAATCAGTTCATCCTGACGAAAAAGAATCTGTAGATTTAGCGGCGATTAAATCGATTAAAGCCAAAAAAGAGCTAAATTTAGAATATCGTATAGTTAAACCTAACAACCAAATTTGTTGGATTAGAGCGCGAGGAAAATTATGCTATGATACCACGGGGCAGGGAATTCAGCTAACTGGAGTAGTTACAGATATTACTCAAGAAAAACAATCTCCAAAAAAACTCAATAATCTCAATCAATCTCAACAACCAAAAGTAGTGCAATCTCTCAAAGAGCTAGAAACTTTACTGAATTTGCTCCCCTATTATCTTTTTGTTGTAGATCTTGAGACCAAATCAATTTCGGTTATTAATTCGGGGCTAGTTCAAAGTCTCGGTTTATCAGATCCTGAAACTATAAAAGGGAAGAAAATTGCCGAATGTTTTACCCTAGATTACGCCAACCAAATCCTGTGGCAACATCAGCAAGTTGTAACCGATCAAAAAGTGCTGCATCTTCAAGAAGAAGTAACCTTACCTGACGGCATTCATTATTTTGATACTGTTATTACTCCTCTACGAAATAATGACGGTGAAATACACGCTTTACTCCACACCTCTAGCGATATTCCTAACTTAGCCGCTACTCAAGAGGCTCTTTCGCAACGTACTTTGCAACTAGAAGCCGCCAACAGAGAGCTAGAATCTTTTTCTTATTCTGTCTCTCATGATTTACAAGCACCTCTGAGGGTGATTAATGGTTTTAGCCAAGTATTGTGGGACAATTATCAGCCTAGCCTAGATGATCGTGGTAAACACTATCTTCAAAGAATTCAGGCTAACAGTCAACGAATGAGTAATTTAATTGATGCTCTGTTGCAGCTATCTCGGGTTACTCGTAGCCAAATGAAATCCGTTACTGTTAATTTAAGCCAAATCGCCCTAGATATTATTGAAGAACTTCAGGGACAAGAGCCTGAACGCCAGGTAGAATTTAATATTGCTTCCAACCTTCACGCTCAGGGAGATCCACAGTTATTACGGATTGTTTTAAATAACTTGTTACATAATGCCTGGAAATATACTTCTAAGCGATCGCACTCAAAAATTGAATTTAATGTTTTGCCTGGCGATAACCCACAACCAACTTACTTTGTGCGGGATAATGGAGCAGGATTCGAGCTTGAATATGCTGGCAAACTTTTTACTGCTTTTAAACGACTCCATAGTCAACAAGATTTTCCAGGTACAGGAATAGGGTTAGCTACAGTTCAGCGTATTATCTATCGGCATGGTGGTAAAGTATGGGCAGAAGGAGAGCGCGATCGCGGTGCAACAATTTATTTTTCTCTTTAACACAAAAGCTTTTGGCTTTTAGTTGTCTTGTCGAGCCGTATAACGTTGACCTATCTCCAATCTAAACCTCATCATTGCTAACCTGAACCCGATCTCCATCTTTGAGATAGGCTGCTCCTTCGACTACAATGCGATCGCCTGGTTGTAAGCCGCTAGTTATTTCTACTTTTTCAGCCGACAAAACTTCGCCCATGACTACAATTTGAGCTTTGACTGTATTATCGTTCTGCAAAACAAAGGCGATCGCCTGATTACCCGATTGGGGTAAAAGCGCTTTGATTGGAATAGCCTTTCCCTGACTAGTATTAGTTGTAATTGCTGCTTTTAAAAACATTCCTGGCTTTAAATTAGTCCCACTGGGTAAATCTACTTTTACGGTTGCTTGTCGAGAACTATCATCAACTAGAGGATCGATTTCTCTAACTTCGCCAGTCAGATCGAGACTGCGATTAGCATTAGAAGTAATTTGTACTTTTTGTCCTAGTTTGATGTTGCCGATTAAGGTTTCGCTTACTTGCAGTCTTAGCTCTAAACGTCCATTTTTAATAACGGAAAACAGCATTTCTGAAGTAGATGTAATTTGTCCTACCTCTGCCTCTCTAGAAGCAATCATGCCACTACTAGGAGCAACGATAGTAGTATCTGCTAGTTGAGCTTCAATTTCTTGCAATCTGCCTTGGGCTTGAACTAATTCTGCTTGAGTTTGGGCAATTATTTCAGGGCGAGAACCAGCTTTTAATTGAAAGAATGCCTGTTGAGCTTCTTGCAAGTTAGCTTTTGCTCCTGCTAAATCTGACTGAGCTACTTCTTCCTGATTAAGTAATTCGTTCAGGCGATCGCGAGTAATTGCGCCTTCAGCTTGCAGGTTTCGATTACTTTCTACTCTTTTTTGCACTAACTTTAAATCAGACTCTGCTTGAGTTATTGCCGACTGAGCATTAGCCACCCTAGCCTCGGCTTGAGAAATCTCCTCGGCACGACTTCCCGCCTGTATTTCAGCTAATTTGGCTTGAGCTTGAGCAACTGCTCCCTCTGCCTGGATTTTTTCGGCTATTAAAGCCTTATTATTCAGTCTGGCTAACACTTGTCCTCGGTTAACAAAATCGCCTCTTTCGGCCAAGATCTCGGTTATTTGTAATCCTGTTGCCTGAGACATTACTGGAGTTCTTTCATAAGCCGATACTGTGCCAGAGACATCTAATGTACTATCAATATCTGTGGTTGCTACTTTCGTAACTGTTACTGCCTGGGCTAGAGCGACAGATTCTGTAACATTAGTCAATTCAGACCCTTCTCCTTTGGCAGCAGTAGGAGTAAAAAAGAGGCGAGTTGTTCCCAACGTCAATAATATACCTAAACCGAGTCCTAGCAGTAAACCCTTTTTAGCCAAAAATGAGGATGAGCTAGAAGTGGAACTGCTATTTATTGGTAAATTTGAGGGTAATTCTGTAGTAGTTTGAGTTAATTGTGGGGATTCTACTAAGTTTTCAGTTTTTAAGAGAATTGGTTTGGGTTCTGGTTTTTCAACTGTGCAGTCTAAAAGATAGAAGGTATCGTCAATCTCTGTAATGTATACCTTTTTAGAAACAGTACTTGATTTAAAGCTTGGAGCGACAAGCTCACGAAGATCTCGCTCTAAGAAAGCTGTTGCTAAAAAAACACTGTCAAGATCGCCAGGTAATTTATTAACTGGTTCCCCGTCTTGGGCTAAATTAAGTTCTTCTTTTGTATGATTTATCTTAGATTTTTGCTTCACGATTGTTAGAAAAAATTATGGTTAAGTTAATAAATTTAATTAAGTACAAAGAAGTCACAGATTACTCTGCCCAAAGTTCATTTGACAAAGAACTCTCAAAAGCCCACTATGGCTGTTGATTAATTTAGTTGATGACTGCAAAAGATTTACAAGATTTACAAGATTTACAAAATAGTAATTTACTTACCTCAATATGTTAACAACTGGAAATTTTTATTAAATAAGGGGTCAAAGATAACACTTGAAAAATAGTAAATGCTACCCTAATAGGGTGACTCCATTGGGAGTTTTTATTTGCCGATCATAGAATTCGGAACTATGGAATCACCGCTTAATTGCACGAGTACCAATTTTGAGCAAGCCGCTCTAACTAGATTTCGCTCTCTAGCCGTATTTTTACCCCAAGATAGCAAAATTTTTCGCGAACCTTGGGGTCGCTCTACTGTTATTTGTATTGATTTTGAAAACTGTCCTCATTTGTTTAGTGTAGACGAAGAGCAAGTCCATTTACTCTCAGAAGCGATCGCCAAACTAGGTTTAGCTAATTCGATAATTTTTCGTATTGGGAGCAAAATTGTCGGTTGGAAGAAAATGAAATCTTCATAAGAATATAGACTTATATACTTACTTATATAAAAGATTGGACTTGGGCAAAAAGTCTAAGATGCTGCTTTTAGCATATGGTAAGTAATTAGTAGCTGAGTTAAAGCCAGGGGATAGCTCTGTAGAGTTTCTCCTGTAGTTCCCGTTAGCTTACCTAGTTCTTGGTTTCCTTCTAGGCTGCAAAAGCGACCTAAATAGGGAACTTCGCTACACATAATTTTTTCTAATTCTCTAACTTGCTCTAAAGTAGCGTGTCCATCAATTTCTAAAATATCGACAGGTTTTCCCATATCGCGACTTAAACCCAAACGGATAGCTGCTCCCAAGTGATTACCTTCAGAGTTGAGAATTGTACTTAGTTCTGGATGCGGAATAGTTGGACGCAAAATCAAATTGGCATTGAGCAATAGATTATCGCCTAGCATTTCTGTTTCATCAGGAGGATAAAAGCTGACAATCATGTCTGCCCATTTGCGTTGAGGACGAATAAAAGCTTCTGAATCTGGCTCTCTTTGGTTTAGTTGAGCTACAACCTGCTCTTCGTTATAGCCTCTTTTGCGAGTGTCTCGTTTGATTTTCCAAGTTGCTCGTAAAGATTCTGGTGGAGCTAAATAAGTCTTGACATCGTAACTATCTATCATCTTACGGGTGGAATATCCCAACAAGCCTTCAACGATAACGTATTGACGAGGCTCAATGTATTCTGGTGGATCGAAAGCCCCTGTACTATGATTATAAATAGGCTTCAGAATTGCCTGCCCTGCCCGTAGCAACGCTAAATGCTGTTCAATAATATCTAAATAATTACAGTCTGGATGGAGTGCGGAGATTCCCATTTCGGCTCTTTGAGCGCGATCATAACGATGGTAATCATCAGTACAAATAACAGTTACATTATCTTTACCCAATATTTGAGCAATTCCCTTAGTTAAAGTTGTTTTACCCGCGGCACTATCGCCAACTATACCGAGAATAATAGGTCTACCGTTCATATATTTCTCCTTTCAGGGAATACTAGCTCAAACATAGAATAGATCGGATGAGTAGCACTTGTAAAACATGAGTTTAATAAGTACTCTTGCTCAATTAATTAGAGATACACGATCTCTCCCAACATTCCTTTTCCTCAAGTATTGAACAGAAAAAAAAAGACGCAGTTAGTTGAAATCTACGTCTCTGTTACAGATTTTATGATTGAAATCAAAAACTAGCGAAACCAATAAGCGATCGCGACAAGCATAATATTAACCAGGTAAAATATCCCGACAACTTGCGTTTCACTCCAGCCAGCAAGCTCAAAATGGTGATGAATTGGAGCCATTTTAAATAAGCGTTTACCTTGACCATCTGCCCCTTTGGTTGCCTTATAGTAGCTAACCTGAGCAATTACCGATAGAGATTCGACAAAGAAAATGCCACTTACTACAAACAACGCCCAGAGGCTACCACTACTAAGTCCTACTGCTCCTAAGGCACCACCTAAAGCTAATGAGCCAGTATCACCCATAAATACTCTGGCAGGATTACGATTATGGAAAAGAAAGCCCAAACAACCTCCACTAAGACAGGCACAAAAAACGGCTAAATCAGGAGAATCAAGACTTAAAATTGCTCCTAAGCCCAAAAAAGCGATCGCTCCTGTCCCTGCGGCTAATCCATCTACTCCATCGGTTAGATTTGTGGCATTGCTTTCAGCGGTTAGTACGAACACGGCTAGAGGTAAAAATAACCACCCTAAAGATAAATTAAATCCACCAGGAAGACTAATGTTAGAAACAGAAGAAGGCTCATACCAAAATAGCCAGAAAGCAAACAAGACTCCAAATATAATTTGTAGAGTTAGCTTCATTCGAGGCGATATTCCTTTGTTAGATTTTTGGCGTAATACCTGCCAGTCATCAATCCAGCCAATCAAGCCATAGCTGAAAGTTACCAAACATACGGCAATCAACTCTGGTGATATGGATGTATTAACCCCATGGAAGAAGTTTGACCAAACTAAAGAGACAACTATGGCTACTGGAACCAAAAAAATACCTCCCATTGTGGGAGTTCCAGCTTTTTTTAAATGAGTTTGGGGACCATCTTCCTGTACGATTTGTCCTGTTTTTAATCTGTTGAGGATGGGAATGACCCATATACCCAGTAAAGCACTAATTATGGTGCAGCTTAATAGAGGCAACACCAGTGAATTCAATTGCTGTCCTAAAACATTGTGGGCGTATTCAAAAGCGATCGCTCCCAAAGTCAAAATACAGATCAGAAAAATTAATAAGGCTTTCCCAGAAGGATCAATTAGTTTCTCTGTAGAAAGTGATTTAGCATCCACAATGAAAATACATTTAAGTTACGTCAAATTTTGAGAAGATTACTCGCTGAGATTTTTCATTTATAACCCCTTTTTCTAAAATCTTGTTCTTATTCATCGTCAACATCATCAACAAAATCGTCGTCTTCACTGTCCATTAGTACATCTAAATCATCGTCAGTTTTGATTTTTTCTGTTTCTACAGCTTCGCGAGGAATTAAACGATTATTAGCTTTTAGCCAATCTAAAAGAGATGCTTCTTGTTTGAGAGGAATTACTATCGCAGGTTCGTAACGCGGTTCTTGAACTAAAGCTGGATTTTTGTGTTCCATGATAAAACTAATTGAATTTGTAACTATAACTTTAAGATTGTATCTGCTTAAACTCAATTAACAAATAGAGATCTTAGATATCTAGTGTATCTTAGAAATTCAGCGAAGTATTTGCCTAAATACATCAGTAATTTAAAATTCTTGATACTATTTCTTGATACTATGCTTGGTGTGAATTAACTTGCCTCAGATTAACTTTTGAAAACTAGCTCTTTTTGAAGATCCTGCAGTAGATTTTTAATTGATTAATTATTTTTCAATAAATTTTCCTTTGAAAAAATCTCCCAGGGTATTTAAAAGTGAAGTATCTCCTGGCGGCAACTTTTGTAATTGTTCCAAATGTAATTGTTCTAAATTACCGCTGGCTGAAAAATTTTGTTGCTCTTGACCATAATTCAATTTTTTCCAATCATAGCTAGATTGAAAAATTTCATCTATCAATCCTACCGTAATAAGTCTAAAAGCTGTAGTTTGAATGGTTGAAATGGGTTTTCTAGTTACCTTAGCTATAGTATTTAGGGAAGTTTGACTATCGGCAAAATTCCATACTTGTCTTTCTATAGCTGTCAGTTTAAGGTGCGGTTGTTTAACTGTACGCCTGAGAGCTAAATTAGGTTCTGGTAAATGATCTTTAAAATTTTCCCAATTTTCCATCAATCTTAGGGCATACATACTAACCTCGGTAGTTTTTATTCGATGCCCAGTCATTTCTAGCCAGGGGATAGTTAAAATTCGATCCTGTAGTTCAGAAAACTCATCAAACCTAAACCGACCACTAGTCAGTTGAAATAAACGATAAACTTGGTGTAGCTGTAATTGAAAGATTAAGCTCAATTTTTCTGGATTCAATAGCTTCATCTTTTTGAGATAAACTCCCAGAGGTACAGCAGTCGGACAAAGAGTTCTGAGTCTAGAAACAACGGGTGGACTCAACCACCCCCTACCCTCAATTAAATTAATTAAACCTTTTTGATTAAGACAATCGCTGACAGCAATTAGATAACCTTGTTTAAACCAGAGGTAGTAAATTCCTTCTCGTCTAGCAGTTTTTTTGGAGATTGGTGTTTCTACAATTAAACGACCTGATTTAGATTTACTTTCAATTAATTTAAATAACTCTGGAAGTGAAAATGATTCAAGAGAGCGAATAATACTCATTGATAATTAGCTTCCTCAATAGAATTATGTTTAAAAACTTGATAGTACTATATTTTTAGTAATGAGATAATCATTCTGACAAATTTTTTTCAAAATATCTTACTATTAGCTACTCAGTAAAATTTGAATTGCTTAACGATAACAAAATTAATCAATCTTTAATAAATACTGTATTACAAGATACCGTTCTTGCTCTCTGATGATTTTATTTCTCGAATGTACGCTACAAATATCTATTTAACTTGTATTTAGCTTGATGTCATCCCCTGTAATTTTGTTCTTGACCAACGGTCAGGCAAGCCCCGTCGTTTTACGGCGGGGACCCTGACCCCATTAAAAATATTGTTGAGAGGTAATTTCAACAGACAAACCATCTTATAATAACCATATAAATTAGATATTTATCTGCATTTACAGATAACAATCATATGCATTAGCTATTTGTCTGCACCTAATTTATCATTTATTCTAATATTTTAATGTAAGATAGTGTACATACAAGTAAAATACAAAAATTTCACTTATATTCCTTAGACAAACTTAATCGGGATTTAAAAAAAAGAAACTAGTTATTAATAATTAAATTTAAATTTGCTAAAATTGCTCTTTGGGCAACAAAATCATTTTCATTACGTCAATTAAGTATCAATAAATATAAATTTTTTTTCTCAGAAAAACGATTAGCAGAATTAAGATTTTGCTAAATTGAGGATCTTATTTATTTATGATGACCAAAAAAATAAATTTTTGTCATCGAATTACTGAAAACTTTTATTTATACTAGTAGATCGGGAGCGACATTTGTATTAAAGTTGTTATCTTGCAGAAATACATAAACTTTGCTTTTAATTAATGATTCTTATTTAGTAAAGATCTGATAGATGTTTGAATAGAAATTATTAATAAAGGTAGGTTGAGAGCAAGAAATCATCAATCAAGCTTTGTATTAACCCAAGATTGCCAACCTTGTTTAATCAGCTATGAATAATTTGATCCTTGCCTCTGTTTTCTTGTCTAATATTGCCACACCACAATAAATGGTATTGGTAAATAAATTGAATTCAGTTACTGACAAAAAAATTGGATGGAGAGTATTGCTTATGAGCGAAAAAGAAGAAAACCCAATAGTTGAACTGTTAAAAACCTTAGTTTCTGCTGGTATTTTAGCGTTCGGTATTCGTGCTTGTGTTGCTGAAGCTCGGTTTATTCCGTCAGAGTCAATGCTTCCTACACTAGCCATAGATGATCGTTTAATAGTTGAGAAAGTCAGCTATCGTTTTCGCGAACCAAAAAGAGGAGATGTAGTCGTTTTTTCGCCAACAGATACCCTCAAAGAACAAAATTATAAAGATGCTTTTATTAAAAGAGTAATCGGATTACCAGGAGATGTTGTAGAAATCAAGAATAATAATGTATACGTAAACAATCAAGAACTAACTGAAAAATATATTTTAAATGCTCCTAACTATAATTATGGTCCCATGAAAGTTCCAGATGGACAGTATTTAGTTTTAGGGGATAATCGCAACAATAGTTATGATTCTCACTATTGGGGTTTTGTACCTCGGGAGAATTTAATTGGTCGAGCTACAGTGCGTTTTTGGCCTCTTAATCGACTTGGACCTCTCGATCAGACACCTCTTTATCCTGAAGCCGAATAAACTTGCTTAGTCTATACTTTTCAGGCAAATTTATTAGCTTAAAATGTCAAGATGCTCCTGTGAATTAGAAAGTCAAACCAACAGGAGCATCAATAAAAACCTAAAAATATTAAATTTAGATAAATCTTAGATTCAGTTAATTAACGAAACATACTACTAACAGAACTAGCTTCGTGAATTCGCCAGATTGCCTCTCCTAATAAACTAGCTACTGAAAGTACTGTTAGTTGCTCGAATTCCTTAGAATCTGGGATAGGAATAGTATTAGTGACAATAACTTCTTTAAAAATCCCGCTAGATAGTCGAGAAACAGCAGGTTCAGAAAAAACGGCATGAGTAGCACAGGCATAAATTTCTTTGGCCCCTTCTTCGCGCAATAATTTACCTCCTTCTGAGAGAGTACCCGCTGTATCAATCATGTCGTCTACAAGAACTGCGGTTTTTCCTTTCACATCTCCAATAACATTCATGACTTCAGCTACATTGTGAGCTTGACGACGTTTATCGATGATTGCTAAAGGGGCATCGTTAAGTTTTTTGGCAAAAGCTCTAGCTCTAGCAACACCACCGACATCAGGAGAAACGACAACTAAATCGGTAAGATTCTTTGCTGCTAGATAGTTGAGAATAGCTGGAGAACCATATACATGATCGGTAGGAATATCAAAATAGCCTTGGATCTGAGCCGAATGCAAGTCCATAGCCAAAACTCTGCTTGCTCCAGCTTCTGTTAGCAAATTAGCAACTAGTTTTGCTGTAATAGACTCGCGACCAGCAGTTTTACGATCTGCCCTAGCATAGCCATAATAGGGTATTACTGGAGTAATTTGGCGCGCAGATGCCCGACGACAAGCATCAATCATAATCATCAACTCCATGAGATTATCGTTTACTGGGTTACAGCAGGGTTGGAGTAAATAGACATCAGCTCCACGAATCGATTCTTGGATCTGGATATAAAGCTCTCCATCAGCAAACCGTTTGCGAATCATTGGCCCTAAGTCCATTCCTAAGTAACGGGCTACCTCCTTAGCGAGAGGTATATTAGCAGAACCAGAAAATAATCTGAGACGATTAGAATCTGATAGGAAGGGAGTTTGCTCCACCGACTGAGGCATCAATGTAGTACTATGGATCACGGCAAAATATATTCAACTCAATTCAGGGCAATCTTATCACTCTAGGGCTACTGTTACTCACAATAGTTTTGGCACTTTCTGCACCAAAAGCCCTAGATAACCTCAAAGTCAAAAGCAAAAGTCTTATAAATTAAGCTTTTCTTAAGGTTTGGGAATGTTTTTTGCTCATCCCTATACTAAATCTTTCTGAGCATATTATATTTTTTCTAGTAATTTTTAGCATCAGTACATCTTACTAAGGTCTATCTTTACTAATCTGTCCTGTTCACTAATCTTAGTATTGTAGAAAGGTAAGTATAAAAAAACGATAAGCATTATCTAAACCTATGACAGCATTATTGATTGCAGGAACAGATACAGATGTAGGTAAAACTTTTGTGACCATAGCTTTAGCTGCTTACTGGCAACACCATAAATTAGAAAGTAAAACAATTACTAATACTCCTATAAGTATATTTAAACTTATTCAAACTGGCTCAGGAGATTGGGAATTATATAACCGTTTGTTTGCTGACACAAAATCCATTGAAGTGATCGCTCCTTTATGTTTATCCACTCCTGTTGCGCCACCGATCGCTGCTGCCAAGGAAAATAAAATAATAGAATTGGGTAAAATCTGGCAGGAATTTAGAGCGTCACAGCAAAAATCTGATTTAGTATTGTTAGAAAGCTTGGGAGGTTTAGGTTCTCCTGTAACCAACGAGTTGATTGTCGGCAATATTGCAGCAGACTGGCGTATACCAACGGTGCTAGTTGTTCCTGTTAAGTTAGGAGCGATCGCTAATACTGTTGCTAATGTAGCCCTGGCGCGGAGTCTTAAGATTAATTTAACAGGAATCATACTCAACTGTCTTCAACCAGAAGCAGAGAAAAAGATAGAAGACTTAACACCTATAGATCTAATTCAATCTTTGACTCAAGTACCTATTTTGGGAATTTTGCCTCATATTAGCGATCTAACAGATACTAAGAAATTAGCCCAGATTGTGGCTAATTGGGATCTAGAATTAACTATTTAGAAATCTGCTTGTTGCTCTATAAACGCTCTATAAAACGTAGAGCGAAAAACATTAACCCCACAAAAATTGCTAAACAAATTAAAGTACCAGCAATTAGATTATTTCCCACCATAAAAGAGACAATAATTGCAATCAAGTAAGGAATACCTAAGACTGCTATGACTATAGCCAGCTTGGTTGGAGTCCAGTTAATATCTTTCAAGTTAGTATCTATTCTGCCTCCTCCTCCTCCTGCTATTATTTTAGCTTCTTGAGATCTAGCAGTCTTACCTTGAATAAGTTTTTTGGGTATTTGGGGTTTTTTATCGGGCATAGTTATTGAATATTGCTCAACAAAGGTTACAACGTTAATAATGGTAGCGACACCATCTTTACGAGGATGGTTATTTGTACTTGAGTGATTATACTTGAGTATTTTTTTAAATGGTAATTTAATTGGTAATTTAATTATTGCTGAATAATATAAACATCAGTTGCTTGCTATATACAACTTGATTATTTTTTATTTGTGGAGATTACTGATACCTTGGCAAGGTATGGCAAAATCAAACAGGTTAAGCTTGAGTTTAATGATTGAAATGCTGCGACTTAAAAATAAAAAAAACTTGGCTACTATTCCCTCTTTCACATCCAAGTGTTATAGTTTTGAACTATAGTTTTATTGCTTTTGATCGAGCTTATATTATATTATATTTTATATTTTTATTTATATGAATACTGATTCAATCACTTTGGCAAAAAAGATTAACAGCCAATTCCTTGACTTTAAACAACAGAAGCAATTTTCTAACATTGCCAAATTACTCACTTATGCACTGCAGGTAAATTCCAGTCATTATAATCAGCAAATTTTCGGTTATATTCCGCAAATTTTTCGAGAAATTGAACTTAGTAAAGCTCCCAATCGAATAGAAAAGCAGGAACTGTACATAGGAGAGCCAGTAATTTATAAAATATATTATCCTGCCGAAAAAAAAATGTATGGTCTACCCTTTTTTTATATTTTTTGTTATCTCAAAAATAATTCCGGTCGCTTAAATGTTTATTTTCAAAGTGCGCATCCACAATATAAAAATTTATCTCTTGATGACTATGATTTAAGCAAAGAAAAAATTAGTTTTGAAGGATGTGTTTCTGCTTTCAATGATGATGATATATCAGTTATTAGTATTAGCGATCCTGGTCAGTTTATACCAGGATTCACTTCTAGCTATTATGTTGGTTCGGCAGAAGTAAACTTTGTTCAATTAATTAGTAAAGTCTTAGAGAATATTTGTAATTTATCAGGTATTAGTCCTAATGAAACCCTTCTATTTGGGTCTTCTGCGGGGAGTTTTGGAGCATTACTTAGCAGCACATATTTTGCGCAAAAAGTTAATGTTTTAGCAGTAAACAGTCAAATATTTCTTCAAAATAGAGGTCGTCTGATGAAGTTTTTCTTTGGCTTTAGTGAGCAAAAAAAACTATTAGCTGAATTTGGGAATCAGATTTCTTGTGTCCATAGGTTTCAACAGAAATTAAATAGTATACCTAATATTTATATCTTAGCTAATATTAACGACCATTTATATCAAAGAAATTTTGATTTTTACCAGATGTATTTATCAAGATTCACTAAAAAAGGGGGTGAAAATCAATCAGTTTTTGACAGTTACTATGGTATTAATGGTCATGGTCGCCCTGAAACATCTTCTTTAAAAGCTAAAATTAGAATTGCTCGAGAAATTTTAACTATGAAATCAACCATGGACTAGATTTATTTATATTTTAATCAGCTATTTATTGCCAATTGAACTCAATACCTAAATATTCTTCTAGCTGCTGATTATAAGGAGCAAAGTAGTCTGTTAAAGTCTTTCTCAATCTAGAATTAACTTGATTATAAGAGCCAGCATTAACTTTAGGATAGTTGTCTAATGGGGAATTAGGTAAGCCTAAAAATTCACATACTTTTTCCATATTTTTGAGGGGATTACTATAAAAATCTTCGCTTTGTAAAATCAAAAATTGTTTCCGACCTAATAATTCAATCCACGCTTTAATTTTATAGATATAAAGGCTACTTAAAATATTATCTGGATTATAAAAACCAGTATTAATAATTTCTGTTTCACTTACTGTAGCTAATCTTTTAATTTCTAAGGCGAGCGCCGTATCTAAATCTGTATTGGTTAAGCCACTATTTACTTTGTGGTAGTGCCAGGAAATTGCTCGATCTACGGGATTTCTTAGTAAAATAATAATTTTTACTTGAGGAAAAGTATCTTTAATTCTTTGAGCCACCTGAGGAAAACGCAGGTAGTTAGGTGTTGCTTCTCCTGTTAGAAAATCTTCTCGATCTGTGAGGGGAGGAAAATGAGCTAAATACCAATCAATTCCTCGGTCAAAATTTTTCCAATAAAAATCTATTTCCTTTTTATGAGAGAGTAAAACTTGTGGATGACGACTAAGATAATAATAAATAGAAGATGTACCACTCTTAGATGCACCAGCAATAATAAAGTCTGGACCAGACTCTTTTTTCTCTTTCCAGTTTAATTTAGCTAAATCAGGATAGGTTTGAATTGCTTGTTGATAACTACCAGTGCGATAGCAATCAATTGCTTCGGAGATACGATCTTGCTGAGTTAAAGCATCCCCTAAGTTACCCCAAGCAATCGGAATATCAGGATGTTGTGTAACTATTTGACGATAAAATTTAATTAATTCGGTTAACTGCTCCGAGGCGATGGGTGTATATTGTAAATCGATATAGGCAGACTTAAAGTTGGGTTCTAATTCAAGAGACTTTTGATACATAGCGATCGCATCTGGAAAACGTCCCTTGGCTCTGAGTAATTTAGCCATTCGATAATACAAAGTTACTGTTGCCTGAGGGTGTTTCTTTAAAGTTTCTTGGTAACCAGCAACAGCTTCCGTTTCCAGCGGTGATTTTTCGGGACTAGTTTTAACTGCCTCACGATAACAGGCAATAGCCAAATCATACTGCGACAAATGACGATAGACTAGACCTAAGTTGACTAAAACCTTCGTAAACTGAGGATTGATTGCTCTAACTTTTCTATAGGCAGCAATTGCCTGATGCCATTGCTTTTGGTTTTGCCATAGTAAGCCTAGTTGATAGTAAGCTTGCCAATAATCTGCTTGGAGGGCGATCGCTTTTTGATAGCATTCTTGAGCTTGAGAAGATTGCTCTATTTGAATTAAAGTTACCCCCCAATGATAATAGAGTTCGGGTATGTTGGGATCTAGTTCCCAAGCTGTTTGATAGCTATTGTTAGCTTGAAACCATTTTTCCCCACTTGCCAAAGCTTGCCCCAAAGCAAGATGAAATTGAGGATTTTGCCGATTTTGCTTAACTCCTTGACGATAAATCGTCAAAGCGTGTTCCTCTTTTCCTTGTTGAAGTAGCAAATTTCCTAAATTTTGATAAGCAGCTAGAAAATCGGGTTGACTCTCAATTGCTCGACGATAGCAAGCGATCGCTCTCCCTGGTTTATTGTATGATTGTAGAGTTTGACCTAAATCGTAATGCTGCTTAGCGGTAGCCGAATCAGGTTTTAGTTTAAAGGCTTGACACAGATGCTCCGCTGCTTGTTGTTCTTCATCTAGCTGTGTCAGAATTTTGGCAAGATTGCGATATGCTTCGGCAAAATCAGGATTAATTTTGATTGCTTGTTCATAACAAGTTAGAGCTTCGCGCCATCGTTTTTGCTGGGCGTATAAATTACCTAAATTAGCATGAACCACCGCAGGCTGAGGGCTACTAGCTATTTGTTCAACGTATTTAGCGATCGCTTGTTCAATTTGATCTGGATTCAATTGAGATAGAGAAAGTTGATTCATTGCTAATTCAGCAAGACTAGATTGATAATGATTAATGGTGCAGTCTTATAATTTGCGAATAATCAATTGATTTGTTGGGAGAGATTGATAGACTTGCTGCCATTGAGCTTTAACCGAGCCAAGAAACTGATCGATACCTTCTCGTGGATTTTGTTGGGGATC
>JASJDX010000337.1 GCA_030064975.1 Pleurocapsa sp. MO_192.B19 | reverse complement strand
GATGGATTACACGCTCACCTTGAATCTGGAGGTACAACCAATGTCAGTAGATCACAAACGTTTTTAGAAGGTTTATGGAATGAGGTTTTCAGCTGATATCCCCTAAGTCTAAAAACTATGTGTATCAGTGAATGGGCGTGATCGCTTTGAGCATTTGCGATCGCCAATTGTTAGTCAACAACTCGATCGCATCGGCTGAAAACCCCATTATTTCGTGACTTTGTGATCTACTGAATGTGTTTCGACAACAATTAGGTTCTAATTCCGATTTAGTAGCTACACCAACTGCTGAACCATCTGTCTATAATTCAATGGGTTCACCCAACTATAGTGAACCGACTATTTCTCTTCAGCCATCGGTATTAGTGGGTGCGATTGAAGCTGTGGTAAAAAGGTTAATTCCGACTAACCGCAGTCGCTTGAATTATTTACGAGAGTTGGAAGAGGCGTATGAAAAGGGTTGGCTACTTTCTACTTCGGAATTAGCTGATTTACTCGGACTAAACCAAAAGACGATTACTAACTACGGGCAAGAGTTTAATGATGCGGGTTTGATCTTTGCACGGGTGGGAACGAGAAAAGGAGGCGAAATAGCTTGGTCTATTGATAAGGAAAGTAGTTGGGCTGAACCTTTACCTTCATCTAGCAAGGGTGTTAAAGAAGCTTTTAGTAAAGCTTTTTTATACTTAATTTATGAGTAAAAATTCATTTGAATATTTACTCATTTGAATTTTTGAGTAAATATTTGGCTCATACGTAGTTAAATACGTATAATATTACGTATTAAGTAGATGTTATGTATAAATAGTTTGACTTATGACTGCTAATGCAATGTCCACTGCTCTGTACAGTGATTGTCTCATTAGTTCTAGTGAGCTAAATCGTAGGTCAGGATATGTTTTAGACACAGCTTTAACTAAGCCTGTGACAATCACACGCAATAACGATTCCTTTGCTCTTTTGAAACGAGAGTTAATGGCAAACATGGCGAAAGGAATTGAGCAGATGAACAACGTCAACCAACTTATAAACGTTGCTTATAGACTTAGTTCTGGACAAGACATTGAAAGCAGTAATGAATTCAAATGGGTAGCAGAATTTGATAGTAAAGAACGATCTGAATTAGTTAATGAAGTTTACGAGGCTTTGGAGCTATCCAAGGCAACTGATGATTGGGATGAAGTAAAAGATGTCATTCATGAATGGCGTGAAAGTGCGCTCGCCATAAAAAGTAATGAGCTGAATAAAGCATTTGGCAAATAGTAACTAATGACAGATAAAAGTTTATTTTAAGAACCTACTGTTTAAAAAGAAGTATTGATAATGACAGTTTTCAAAACAAGTAAGCCATGAAAGCCTTAAATTTCGTTCAACAGCATAGTAATTATGTACCTCTTGATGATTGGTTAAAGTGATATCATGCCCAAAATATCTCCCAAGGAGGGATAAAAATGTTTGAGGAATCAAAGGTGTTTCAAAAAGAGCCCTCACCTTTCTCAGTGACGATGACAGGAGAGCCTTACCAACCAGCCAGAATTTACTACCAGGTTTTTCAAAAAAATGCAGTCCAAGGCAGATTTAGGCGACTGCGCTGTATGGATTTCGATTCCACGCGCAATCGTTGGGTGTGGCTTTATAAGGAGGAAGCCAAGAACATCAAATTTACTAAATCCTATCGCGATATCCCCAAAGAACTGCGCCCGATTGTCTTAGGTTCTTTCACTTTTAACGGCACCGAGGAACTGCGACTCGATGTTCGTTCCTTTGAACGAGTAATTGAGGCCATGCGTTTTTTCGATCAGAAAATTAATCGACGACTGGCAAAGGTAACGACATTAAAAATTGTTAATAAGTTATTTCCAGCCACGACAACTGTCGAAGAAATGTCGGCTCATCACGCTCTGTTCTTTGAGCAACGGGAAGCGGTCAATCCACGAGACGAGATGAATCAACTGGAGAAGATAGCATCCCAATATGAAGCAGGAGAAGAGCGTCAAAAGGCAGCCTTTTCTTATCTTGAGCAACAGATGAAGAAAAAACTTGCCGAAGTGGAAGAATTAGAGACTAATTTTTATGAAGACGGCATTGAATCTGTAGCCATGTCGCTACGGATGAGGCAGATAGAAGCAACAGAACATTGGAAAGGAAATAAGAATTTTAGCCAATTTGACCTCATACAAACGCTTCTGGAAAACTTTGAAGAGTAGGAAGTGCGATCGATGTTCTGGAATCTAAATATAGATGCGTTAACGCTCAGCAAAATTTTCGCATCAAGTAAGTTATGAAAGCCAAAAAACTCGTTAAATTCCATGGAAATCTGGTTCCACTTTTTCCTCAGAACAGGTTGGCTCCCGACTCAGGTTATGAGACTCTACTTGATGATTGGTTAAGTAGAACGCGATCGCCACACACTAAGAGAATGTACAGGAGCAATGTTACTCAATTCTTCCAAGCGATTGGGTATCAGATAACACCAGATATACTAGCTCAGTTCCTACTACTAGATAGCCATCAGGCTTTTGAATTAGTATCACAATATCACGGTTCGTTAGTTGCTCAAAAGTTAGCACCAGCAACGATTAATCAAAAATTAGCAGCGATTAAATCCCTTGTTAATTACGCCTCTCAAGCTGGCAAATGTCATTACACCCTAGTTAATATCAAAGCCGAGAAATTGACCCAATACCGCGATACTAAAGGCATCCCCAAGGAACAATTTAAGCTAATGATGGATGCAGTGGATACAGACACCATCAAAGGATTGAGAGATAGAGCTATCTTACTTTTGTTGTGGGGGAATGCTTTGAGACGTTCTGAGGTGGCTAATTGTGACGTTCAAGATTACTCCCCTAGTCTGGGAGAATTGGTTATTACTGGTAAGGGGAAGATAGGACAACCTGAAGTTATTAGTTTAGGTAGTGGTGCGATCGCTGCTATTAATAAGTGGCTACAAGCTAGAAAAAATTACACCCCTTCAGCTCCCTGTCTTGAAACAGTTACTCGTGGACGAGACCCCCAAGACCCCACTGTTCCGCTGTTTTGTGCAGTTCACAAGGGTTATTGGGGCAATCGACTACACACTCACTCAATCTATAAGCTGGTACAGAAATACGCCAAGTTAGCGGGAATAGATAAGGTTATGAGTCCTCATAGAATACGCCACAGCAGCATTACCGAAGCTCTTAACTTGACTAATGGAGATGTGAGGAAGGTACAGAAGTTATCGAGACATAGCAATCTTAATACTCTGATGATCTATGACGATAACCGTCAGAACTTACAGGGTGAAGTGACTGGAATGCTGGATGATTTGGTTTAGGTTAGGTGCGATTGGCTGAGTCCTTCGGACTTGCTTCGCAACCGCCAGTGCGCTTTGCGCAATCGCCGTACGACTGATAGGCATATGGCAAACATGCGCGATTTATACTGTCATACCCCTACCAGTGAAGCAGTTGAGTAATGAAAGAGGGCGCTCAAAGTTGGTGATGAACTCGTCTAACAGAAGAAGACCGACCCACTTAAGGAAACCACCGTCCCACATCATCAACAGCATTAGCAATTTCTCTGAAGGTTTCCGAACTGCCTAACTCTTTGATGATGTCACTATGTTCACCAATTTTGTCTAACAATTCTCTTCGTTTCAAACTTGCTAAAGAGTGGATTAATTCACACCAAAAATCATAAGGAAAAAAACCAAACATTTTATGTACATTAGCTGTCAGGCTGCTGAGGACTCTCGCTCGGGAGGATTCATCTCCTATACTCCGTGCCGCTTCCAGAGCTTCGGGCACCAGATTCTCAGGTAAATGAGGTGCCAGGTCTCTTAGGACTCTCGCTCGGTAGTATTCAGAACCTATACTCCGTGCCGCTTCCAGAGCTTCGGGCACCAGATTCTCAGGTAAATGAGGTGCCAGGCTGCTGAGGACATCCGCTCGGTAGTATTCATCTCCTATACTCCGTGCCGCTGATAAGGCTTCAGACCAAATCTCAGGAAAATATAAGGCTAATTTGCTAAGTGCTTGTACTCTTTGAGATAGAGATTGCACTTGTCGAGAATATGCTAATCCTTGAGCGGTCGTCCATATTTTCTTCTCTACTAATACGGCAATTAATTCTGGAGGAATATTTCCCGCTATTGTATTGAGTGAAGAAGTAATGGCGTAGTTCAAAAAAGGGGTATTTTGGGTAACAAACGCAACACAAATTAAGCCTGGTTATGACTAGGCTAGTAGAACAATAGTATTATAATTTCTTCAGGTTATTCAAGCCCTTTGAAATCTCTCGAATCCCAGCATTTCTAACCAATGAGGGTGTTTAATTCCTGTCATTAACTCTGTAGGGCTTTTGCCAACTCTTTCAGGAACTCGGCTTTCGAGAAAGGTACGATGATTCAGAAAAAACCTGAGCAGGTCAAGATAATCAGAATTGAGGTGTTTTCTCAAGAAAAAATAGTTTCTCAAGCGAGAAACTTCGGTTTTCAACCAAAGAACTAGCTCTGGGAGTACTTTTCATTGCCTTTTCCACTGCTTCCTTTACTGGAAGAAATTTTTCAGAAAGTTGCTGATAGAGATGATTCCATTTCTGCCAATAGACATTAGTGTCAAGAGATTTCTTCATTAGCAAACAGACTTGTCGCGCCTGAGATAGAGAAATCTTAAATTTTTGGGCAATATCCCCCAGTTTTTGGTCGAGAACTTCGGCAAAAGCTAATAAATCCGATTTTTGATTCGATAAAGCGGTTCTTAAGGCTTTAATCCCTTTGTGAGCTTGGTCTTCTCTGAGTTCGAGTTCTTCAATAATGAAGTTGAGTAATTCCATTCTTTCAGACCACTTCGGACCTGCCAAGGATAAAATATCAATTCTCAACCAATAGAGCAATATTCTGATGTCAGCGAACTTATTTAGCAGTTCTGCTTCATTTTTACGGGCTTGAGTTAACTTAGCTGATAGTTTATTGCCTTGACCTTTTAATTTGGCTAATTCCATCTTCTTTTCTAGCTGTTCCCTTTGGCTTGTAGCTCCTTGGGCTTTTTTAGCTAAATTTCGGCCATTAGCGTCACATTGGTCGAACATATGCCAGACATCTTTCTGAGTTCAGAGTGCAGAGTGCAGAATTCAGAATTAAATCTGAACTCTGAATTCTGAATTCTGAATTCGAGGAAAGCCGCTTTTTGTCCAGCTCTAATTCCCTTTCCTGCGTCGGCGATGGTGTAATCAGGATTCAATCCTTGTGCAGATGCTTCGAGTAAATAATACCCCCAGGTATCTTCATCTCGATGTGCCACTTCTTCCAAGAGAAAACAGTAAGTTGAGAAAGCATCTACTCCTGTCAAGACGGGTTGACTAGCATGAAACAGTTCATCAAGTAATGCTACCCCAATTGATGATAAATCTTGAGTTTGATTGATGTTTCTCGCTTTTGATACTGCTGCTCTGACTCGGTTATGAATGGTGCCAATACTAATGGAATAATCAAATAAATCCCGTAAGATCTCCTTAACTCCTCGATAAGAGCAGTGGCATATCAGAATCAATGCCAAAATCAACTGAAATATCCATTTCTGGGTGATGGGCAGGTAATATAGGACTTCCTGTTCTGGTTCTTTCTTCTCAAACGCTTTATCTAAAGCAAGTTTAGCAATGGCTTTTTGTTGATAGACAAACTTGCGACTGACTTGTTCTTTCTTAGCTATTTGGAAGATGGGTTCTTGTTGGGAGAGAACTTTGACTGCTATTTGTTGACGATGACGAGGTTGAAGACGAGAAGCTACAGAATCAGTTGAATTCACTCAGTTTACTCATAAATTAGGCTTATTTTTCCTAATTTAACCATATTTCGTATTTCTTTGTTGTCGTCAAATATTTTAGAACATATGTCCTATTTGAATGAGAGATTTTTCCTCAAACTGTAACCCTCGTTTGAACAACGCCGTTATTCTACATAATACAGATTTTGTAGATTATTTCCACAGACAAACGGAGGGGTAAAAGTGAGAATAGGTATAATTCCATTTTTTTACGACGAGAATATTCCCCTTTCATACAAAAGAGTAGGAGGGGATTTTTCTATCATGAACTACCAGACTGGAAATCTTACCTGATATCTATTCTATAGGTCATGATGAGTGCAGATAGATTACCAAATATATACAATTAGGTTTAGATTTTTAAATAAGTAGGATACAATTGCAACTAGCCGCAACCTCAATTAAGAGACCGCGGCTAATTACAATTTGAGACAACCATAACGGTGTGCCCATCTCAAGTACGGTAGCTTTAGATTAGCACATCACAGAGTCGTTTGTCTCAAATCCCAACAATAAATTTGGAGACAACAGTGAAAAACTACTACAGTGCGCCATCTGGATTTAATCCTAATCCCTTCGTTAAAGAGCTATATCACGAGCCAGATGTAGAGTTAGCTAATAACGATGATGATGTCATTAAAGAATTAGTACAATACGCTATTGATCTTGACGATCAGATAGAAGGTGATTTTGATTTAAAGTATGTAGCCTTCGAGTTTAGGAACAATATGATGTCATTTGTACGCAATGGTCTCCTGGCTTTTAAGATTCAATCCCTCAGACTCTACAAGAAACATTACACTAACTTCAAAGTGTATTGTAAGGAAGTATTGAAACTATCCTACTGGCAAGTAAAAAGAATAATAGAGGCAGCCAGAGTAGTAATGGAACTCATTCATGCAGGGTTTACTGTACTGCCACATAATATATCTCAGTGTGAACCTTTAGCTGAATACATAGGGACTGAAGCTTTAATAGAAAATTGGGCTGACATTACAAGCAACATACCCGAACATCTTCTTACAGCTAAATCAATAGATCGTTTTTTACATCCATCTGAAACCGAAGAAAAAGTAGAAACAGTTATTAAAGTGCCTCCTAAGCTGTATTTACAAATATTAAAGGTAGCGATTAAGCTAGATCTTTCTGTAGTAGCATTATTAGAATTTATGCTAGAAAAAGTAGCGGATTTGCACCCTCCCAAAAAGGATTCTGATGATATAACTTGGTCAATTAACCATAATAATATCTAATGCATCTATACTCCTAGTTTAGATTTAGATATCAATATATAGACGTTACAACCCCACCACAACAAGTGTCGTTATCGAGCGGAGGATGAGGGTTAACTTTGTGCTGGGAATGCTTACTATTTAATGCCTTATAGTCTATATTATTTAATCTTTTCATCTAATTTGATTATTACGCAGGTTAAACTCTTGAAAACTACCCTATTTAAACTCTAGTGTTTGTCACTCACTGAAGTTGCTGGGGTTTCAACCTTTAAATTTCCATCCTGTTGTTTAACAGAGAAATCCTGTTCGCTTCTGCTTGTTCGAGCAAGACCAGCAGCACCAGCGATTGCTGTTCCCGCTAAACCAAGACCAGCAGTCGCTCTAGTATCATTAATTTCTGGCTGAATCAAAACAACAACACCAATAAGAGCTCCAATAGTTGCTAGAAATAAAGGGGTTATGGCTTCAATTACTTCTGGGATTGAATTTTTCATTCTAAGTATCTAAATAACTGTTTATTAAAGTATGAAACTATATACGTTTACCGCCTCTGTATATATGCATTCACTAGAACATTAATTAGGCATTGAGCCGAGATGGCTGTAAAATCCTGCAAGATGGTCTGAAAACCTTGATATCTCAATGGTTTTCAGTATTTTAAGCGAAATTGAAAAAGGTTTAATTATGAACTTCCCCATAAATGATATTTGGAGGGGTCAAAGTTAAACTGCTGAAAGTCTTTGACTACAAAGGTTACAAGAAAAAACTTACCCATAAATGGTCGTTTTTGGAGATATTTTTTCAGAGATCTCAATGAGACAAAGTTTGTATTAGGATATTTTCAAGTAATCTGCGTTGTGATGCTGTAAGGCTTGCTGAATATAGCGATCGCGAGTTTTTTGATAACTCGTTGATAATTCTTGATTTAATTCATGAGTCTTGAATACCTGAAGCCAAGACAGAGAAGGGCTTTCTAGATCATCTTGCAGGATTTTACATTCATCTCGGCGCAATGCCAAGTCAGTCAAGACCTAAAAAAACGGCTAATAGCAGATTCAACAACTCACTCAGGAACTTTGGTTATCAGTGCCCTTCAAGGTTTGGGAGGGATTGGCAAAACTATCCTCGCTCAAGCTTTGGCTCAAGATCCACAGGTACAAGAATGTTTCTGTGATGGTATTCTCTGGGCTACTTTAGGTCAACAACCCGACGTGCTGTCTTTGCTCCAAAGATGGATTATTGCTTTAGGAGACAACGATTACAAACCCACTAAGATTGAAGATGCTTCTATTCACCTCAATAGCTTACTGTACGACAAGGCAGTTTTATTGGTCGTCGATGACGGCTGGAATGTAGACGATATTGAACCATTTCGGGTTGGTAGTGGTAAATGTCAGGTGATCATTACTACTCGTATAGCTGATGTCGCAGCGGAAATGGGGCGTTGTTCAAACGAGGGTTACAGTTTGAGGAAAAATCTCTCATTCAAATAGGACATATGTTCTAAAATATTTGACGACAACAAAGAAATACGAAATATGGTTAAATTAGGAAAAATAAGCCTAATTTATGAG
>JASJDX010000336.1 GCA_030064975.1 Pleurocapsa sp. MO_192.B19 | reverse complement strand
TAGATAAAAACATTTTTCTCAATAAGTAAAAACTAGCTCAAATTTCTAATATATCGAGCATTTAGAAAGACTTTAGACATTCTGTACTGCTAAAGTTACGATAGCCTAAACTGCTTGAGAAACATAGGAAAGAAAATCGATGAAATTCATCAGACAGGCGATGATAGCTGTGCTTAGCATTAGTATTACTGGTATTGGCAGCGTCAGTCTTGCTCAAGAGCAAGATTTTGAGCAGGTTGAAATTCAAACCGTACCCGTGGCTGAAGATATATATATGCTGATAGGAGAAGGAGGCAACATCGGAGTTTCTACGGGAGAAGATGGAGTATTATTGATTGACGATCAATTTGCCCCTCTGACCAGTAAAATTAAGGCTGCGGTAGATGCGATCGCCGACCGACCTATCCGATTTTTACTCAATACTCATTGGCATTTCGATCATACTGGTGGCAATGAAAATTTGGGAGAATCTGGGGTGGTAATTGTGGCTCATGACGAGGTCTATAGTCGTATGAGTACCGATCAATTTATCGAAGCGTTTGGGCTTTCTGTTCCTGCCTCGCCCCCCGAAGCACTGCCCAAGATTACCTTTAATGACACCGCTACATTTCATCTCAATGGTCAAACGATTCATGGGTTTCATGTAAAATCAGCTCATACCGATGGCGATACGGTAATTCATTTCCCCGAAGGGGATGTTATTCATACTGGCGATATCTATTTTAATGGTAGATATCCTTTCATTGATGCTTCTAGTGGTGGGTCTATTGAGGGTATGATTCGAGCAACAGAAAAAATTTTAGCTCTTGCAGGAGATAATACGAAGATTATTCCAGGTCATGGTGCTTTGTCTAACCGTGCTGAGTTAGAGGCTTATCGACGAATGCTGATGGATGTGAAAGCAACGACAGAGAAAGCGATCGCACAAGGTCTTACTTTAGAAGAGTTTATTGCTTCAAATCCGACCTCTAAGTATGATGACACCTGGGGTCAAGACTTTCTTACCCCCGAACAGTTTCAAACTATTGTGTATCAAAGTCTGGCAGAGAAATAATAAGGAAAAAAACTTATCGTCAATTGCGTAGCGGAGCCATGCCGTAGACTTATCGCCAGTATACTATCAAGATCCCAATTATGCAGGTTGTATTTACTAAGCAGAAAAATCGCGCTTACTCAGTTGTAGTTACCAGATCAGATAATGAAATACCTTCCTACACTTCAAACAGTAAGACTAATTTTGCGACCCTTTGAATTAGCGGATGCATCAGAAGTTCAGAAGTTAGCAGGAGCGCGAGAAATTGCCTCTGTAACGCTCAATATACCCCATCCTTATGAAGATGGCATGGCTGAGGAATGGATTAGTACTCATCAAGAGACATTCGAGCAGGGCAAATCAGTTAACTTTGCCATTATCGAAAAAGAAACTACTCGTCTGTGTGGAGCAATTGGACTAGGTATAAATAGCCAAAATTCCAATGCCGAACTTGGTTACTGGATTGGCGTTCCTTATTGGAGACAAGGTTATTGCACTGAGGCTGCATTAGCAGTTGTTGCTTATGGATTTGAAAACTTAAATTTGCATCGTATTCACTCATCTCATTTCATACGCAACCCTGCTTCGGGACGAGTCATGCAAAAGGTAGGAATGATACGCGAAGGTTGCTTAAGACAGGACGTACAGAAGTGGGGAAAATTTGAAGATCTGGTGATATATGGAATTCTCGCTACTGAATGGCATGAGCGAAAAAATAAACAACGAGATGAAAAAAATATATGAATGTAATCAAAACCCCTCGCTTAATCCTGCGACATCTAACTTTAGAGGACACTGAAGCTTTAGCAGCTATTTATGCCGATCCAATTGTAATGAAGTTTTTTCCTAGTATGCGATCGCAGAAAGAAACTAAGCAAAAGATCGATAAAATGATTAAGAGCTATGAGAAGAAAGGTTTTGGACTTTGGGCAACAATTTATAAACCAGATAATCAATTTATTGGTCGTTGTGGCTTGATACCACAGATGATTAATGAATGTTCGGAATTAGAAATCGCTTATTTGTTGGCTAAAGAGTATTGGAGAAGAGGTTTAGCCACCGAAGCGGCGATCGCCATCAGAGCTAATTCTTGAAAAGTCATGCATTTAAAAACTGGATTCAATAAAATACTTTTATTTTTATTTTAGATTTGAGAAATTTTTATTAGCAAAGATAGCAAGGATAAAGCAATAAAACTATACAAAATTAACTCACTTTTTCTTACTTTTTCTCACTGATTGATTGAAAACAAATAGATTAATATTTTTTTATCAATACAGAACTGAAACTTAATCTGGTTACAGCTAAACAGGTTTATTAATCCTTTGTTATAAGTAGCCAATTCAATCGTATTGATGGAAGTCACTGAGTCCTAAAGTTATACGAATGTCAGGTGCGTATAAGTTTTTAGTAGGTGCTAAAAAACCAAACCAAAAAGGTAAAAATTATGACTAACAAAATTAATTCTAATATCAACTCTGTTGAGTTCAATTTGATTCAAGACTTATCTAAACAAGAATCAGAACAAATATCTGGAGGCTGGGGTAAAAAATATTGTTACCCTAAGAAAAAATATTATTACCCTAAGAAAAAATATTATTCTCATAAAGGCAAGTGTTCATACTAATATCACTAAACCTGAAATAGCAATGATATACCGATAATTATTTTATTGCTATTTCAGTAATTCTTTAAAATTATTGTATGCATACAATAATTGAGTAACTTTTTAAAAACCCAGAATTATTTCTGGGTTATTTTGATTTTATTTTTGATAAGATCTTTTAAAAAATAGACTAATGAAATACGATTTAATCAAACAACATAGTGAAGAAGATTGTGGTGCAGCTTGTATCGCTTCGATAGCTAAATACCATCAACGTATTTTTACTATTAGTCGTGTTCGAGAAGCCGTAGGTACTCGCAGAGAAGGAACGACTTTATTAGGATTAAGTCAGGGTGCGGAAAAGCTGGGTTTTAATACTAGACCGATCAAAACATCAATAGAAGTAATAGATAAAGATATTGTACCTTTGCCAGCTATTATTCATTGGAAGGGTTATCACTGGGTAGTTATATATGGCAAAAAAGGCAATAAGTATGTCGTTGCAGATCCAGATGTAGGGGTTTTATTTCTAGAGCGCAAAATATTTCTTGAAGGTTGGACAGATGGGGCAATGTTATTACTAGAACCAGACCTAACACGCTTTAGCGAACAACCAGATGATCGACAAAAGATTGGTAGCTTTAGTCATTTTTTAAAGCGAGTATTACCCTACCAAGGAATTCTCAGACAGACACTATTAATTAACTGCGTTCTGGGATTATTATCTTTAGGATTTCCTTTTTTACTACAAATATTAACCGATGATATCTTAGTGAGAGGAGATAATCAACTACTAGCCAGAGTTGCGATCGCGGTAATTTTAATGCACTTAATTAGTAGTAGTTTACAATTAGCACAATCTAATTTAGTAGCTCATTTAGCTCAACGGATTAAACTAGGTCTTATATTTGAATTTGGCAAACAAGTTTTACGTTTACCACTAATTTATTATGAAACTCGTCGTAGTGGAGAAATTGTCAGTCGCTTAGAAGATATTCAACAGATTAATCAATTGATTTCCCAGGCAATAGTAAGTTTACCCAGTCAGTTGTTTGTGGCTTTAATTTCTCTGGTTTTAATGTTTTTCTATAACGTTAAATTGACTTTGATTGCTTTGTTTATCTCCAGCTTGATGACTGTATGTACTTTAGCTTTTTTACCCACCCTTAAGCAAAAAATAAGTCATACTTTAGCGTTATCGGCGGAAAATCAGGGACTGTTAGTTGAGACATTTAAAGGAGCAATTACGGTTAAAACTACAGCCTCTGCGCCTCAGTTCTGGTCAGAGTTTCAAAATCGCTATAGTCGTCTAGCTAATCTTACTTTTAAAACAATTCAAATTAGCTTTGTTAATGGTATTTTTGCTGACTTTGTTTCTAGTGTGGGGATGATCGCAATTCTTTGGTTTGGGAGTCAATTAGTAATTAATCGTGATTTAACTATTGGAATGTTAATTGCATTTAATAGTATGAATTATAACTTAAATACTTTTGTGGATACTACGATTGATTTGGTTGATGAATTCACCCATGCTAAAACTGCTATCAATCGTTTAACAGAAGTTATTCAAGCTCCCCCCGAAACGGAAGACGGCTTGCAAAAACCCATAGCCAAAATTCCTGAAAATGCTGATATTATTTGTTCTCATCTTAACTTCCACCATACGGGAAGAGTTGACTTATTAGCAGATTTTAATCTAACTATTCCTGGGGGGAAAGTAACAGCTTTAATCGGTAAATCTGGGTGTGGTAAAAGTAGTTTGGCTAAATTGATTGCTGGCTTATATCAACCCCAGTCAGGTAATATTCGCTTTAGCACCTATAATCAACAAGATTTATCTTTAGACTGTCTCCGACAACAAGTAATTTTAGTCCCCCAAGAGGCTCATTTTTGGAGTCGTTCAATTATTGAAAATTTCCGTTTGAGCTATCCCAATATTTCTTTTGAACAAATAGTATCGGCTTGTCAAATTACAGGTGCAGATGAATTTATTAGTAAATTACCCAATAAATATCTGACTATTTTAGGTGAATTTGGTTCTAATCTTTCTGGCGGACAAAGACAAAGATTAGCTTTAGCAAGAGCCATAGTTAAAAATCCTCCAATCTTAATTTTAGATGAATCTACGGGCGCACTCGACCCTATTAGTGAAGCAGAAGTTTTACATAATTTATTAGCTTCTCGCCCCAGAAAAACTACCATTATTATCAGTCATCGTCCTCCTGTAATTAGTAAAGCTGATTGGATCGTAATGCTGGATGCAGGAAGATTAAAACTACAAGGCGATCGCCAAGATTTAAATTATCAATCTGGAGAACATTTACAATTTTTAATAGCATAAGAGATGACTATAGCTAAAAATGAACAAAAAACATTATTTTATGAAGCTGCTAAAGATTGGGATTTAGAGAAGCTTTATCTCAAAATGGAAGCGGTCAAACTACAGTTACATCAACAGCAACTAACTGCAGTAGATAAAGCCTGTTTGAGAGGATTACTCTGCGGTTATAGTTCCCAACAAATTGCCAATCACTTTCCTCAAGAATCCGAAGATGTTGTGATTAATACTATTTGGCGTTTATCTTATTATTTAGAAACTTTTCTCCATGCCTCTAAACAACAAGCTGAGGTATCTTGGAATGTCACTCAAAAGTTAGCAGCAGCAGGATATAAACGACAAGCAATTGACAATCGCTTACCATTGGAATTCACGGCATCAGAAACAATTATCGATGAAAGTAATAGCGAACTTATTTTTCTGGAAAATACTAACACTAAAATAATAGAATCTGCTTTTAATCCCGAACTAAAATTGCAATTTCTAACTCAAAAAAGTACAGCTAAGATTCCATGCGATCTGAGATTAAATTTTGCTCAAGTAAGTACAAATGAAATAAATACAGAGCTTAACTTAATAGAAAATCCTAGCTATGAAAAAACACCATTGGGTTTAAGTATTGAACCTCAATCTAAGTCTATTACTAAAGAACAAAAAGTAGAAAATACAGCAATAGAATTTACAGATTCCCAAGAAGTTTCGCCGTTGGCGATTGCTCTTCACGCACCTGTAAATCAAATCGCTTTAACCAACAATGAGTCTTTATCTTTAGTAGAAAGCGATGATTTTTTACCTTCAATTGGTGGTTGGAGTCAATGGGGAAGCTTATTTCTAGTTGGAGCGGTAGGGGTGGCGATCGCTCTTGCTGCCTTCACTCCCTATAATGTTATTGTTAAAGCCGATGCTACCATCCGTCCTGATGGCAAAATCAAAGTAGTTCAAGCAAAAATATCAGGTACGATAGTCAATATTAACGCCGAGGAAAATCAAGCAATTAAACAAGGAGATATTATTGCCACGATTGATAATTCTTCCTCAAAAACAGAAAAAAACTTACTGCAAAATCAAATTCAACAGGCGCAATTACAACTACAGCAAATTGAAGCCCAAAATTCAGCGTTAAAACGTCAAATAGTAGCCGAAACTAACCGTATTCAGGATGCTGTAGCTGAAGCAAAAATCGAACTAAGCCGTACTCTTCGTAATTATCGCAACGAACAAATTACTACTACTGCCCAAGTAGAAGAAGCTCAGGCTAATCTGAATTTAACACAAGCAGAACTACAGCAGGCAGAAGCCGAGTTAGAATCAGCTCAAGCCACTATGATAGCTCAAACAGCTGCCCTAAAATCTGCCCAATCTAAACGAGAGCGTTATCAGACAATTGCCCAATCTGGCGCACTATCTCAAGATAGATTGGAAGAGATAAACTTAGCCTTTCAACAGCAACAGCAAGAAGTATTTGCTCAACAGGCAACAGTCGGCAGATATCAAAGCGCGATCGCTCGTCAACAACAAGCAATAGCCGCTGCTAAAGCCAGACTAGATAATATGCGTGCATCCCTCAATCCTAGTGACTCAGAAATAGCGATCGCGAAAAAGCGAATTACCCAAGTTCAAGCAAGGGGAGAAGCTACTCTCGCCAATCTCAGGCGCGAACAAGAAGTCCTTAAACAACAAGCTATTGATACCCAAAAGCAGTTAGAAAGACATCAGCATCAACTGGAACAAATAATCAAAGACAGCGATCGCCATACCGTCAAAGCTTCAGCTAGTGGAACTCTTTTTAAACTAAATCTTCGTAACCCAGGTCAAAACGTACAGTCTGGAGCAGAAATAGCCCAGATTGCCCCTATTAATACTTCTTTACTTGCTAAGGCTTATGTTTCTGCCCAAAATATTAATCAAGTAAGCCTTGGTCAATCAGCCCAATTGATGATCTCTGCTTGTCCCTATACTGACTATGGCACACTCAAAGGTAAAGTAACTCAAATATCCCCTGATGCTATCCAGCCAGAAAATAATTCTTCTAGTAAACCCAGTTTATATGAAGTGACTATCGAACCTGAAAGTTCAACACTTAATCAAGGTGAAGGTAACAATCGATGTTCTTTGCAATTGGGAATGGAAGGAAAAGCAAATATTATTGCCCAAGAAGAAACAGTATTGAGATTCTTACTCAGAAAAGCAAGATTGAGTGTAAATTTGTAAGTTTCCACCCTGACTGCCTGACAAAAGTATCTGAAAGCTAGATATAGTAATACGAATAGAAAAAGGGAAAGTCTTCATGGGAAGCTGAAAATAGTTGTTTTTGAGCTTCATAGTCCATGTCAATCTCGACCCCTGTTTATCATCAAATTCTAAGTCTCTTGAGTCAATTGGTTCAGTAGAATTCGAGAGTTGAAATGTCGCACCTGATTAGGCTTTACTAAAATGTGTCAGGCAGTCAGGTTTCCACCTTTTACAACTAATACCAATTATCAAAAGTCGCTGGGTTCATTAACCAATTATTAATTATTAAAATTAAATTCAGAATACCTTGCAATATCTAGCTTTTGACTTTTGATTTTTGACTTTTGACTTCACACCAAGTCTCTTGTAACTTTTGAGAAACGGTATTAGATGTATTTAGTTCATTCTGCTGTTGCTCTTGTAAATACCGTCTTAATACAGAATGAATATTGCTTTTCGTAACTTTTGTATTTAAAACTAGAGAGAGCGCGCGCCATAATTTTGCTCCCGTTTGTTTAATATAGTCATGGTTATAACCAGAGTCATCAGCAATTTCTTGATAAGAGCGACCTGACCAACACTGACTAAAGACTAACTCTTGAATATCGGATAGATTTTTATTTAAACTACCGTTTTCGATCAACTTCTCTACCAAAAAAACTGCTTTCTTTACGTCCACTTGAATCAATTTTTTAAATAAGTTTTAGATTAATTAAATAGTAAGTATAAATCATCTGAGTAGTTTTATGTAATTGCAATGTAACTTCTTGCTTAATTTTACAAAGCTTTATTGATTATTTGTAGCTATTTCTTGAAGCAACTATCTATAATTTACAAATTCAATATAATTTCAGTAGTTTTTAAGATTTTTTTGTTTAGCCAATAAAAGCGATTTAACTTTTTATAACTTTTACTCACTAGTTTATTTGGAGGGTATTTTTTGTTATTTTAGTTGACTATATAAGTTGGCTTTCTATTAATGTGTAATACTAAATCCTGTTCATGTAGATTACTTTTGTACCCTCTCCTAAATCCCACCTCTGCCTCCTTCACGGGTATGATTTTAAGATTTAATGGTTGAGATGGGTAGGGAGGTGGGGAAGTTAGGGAAGTAGGGGGTAGCAAACCTTGGTTTCTCATTACCATCAAACCAACTTTTATTAACTTTATTAAAAACATACACCTGAAAGGATAGCCCCTGTGGGACACGGAGAATTTTTAGTCAGTATTTCGTATATAGCGTTTCTCGCTCTTGGTGAGGTACATCTTGTTGTGTTTGGGAAAAGGGAAAGGGGAAAAGGGCAAAAATGTTGTACCTCAATTACTGAATGCGTAATGTTAAACTTATATCTTGCTTTTCCATCAAAAACACAAAACTGCTTCAAAGCTAACAGCTAATAGCTAATACC
>JASJDX010000335.1 GCA_030064975.1 Pleurocapsa sp. MO_192.B19 | reverse complement strand
GACGATCGCTTTATCTGGAATAATGGCGATGGTAGCGATATCAACGAAGGTGATGATGGTTATGATGTTTCTGAGGTCAATGGCGCACCCGAAGATGGAGATGAATTTGAGTTACGCGCCAATGGCGCACGCGCTTTCTTTGAACGGGTTAACTTAGGACCGTTTAGTATCGATACTGATAACGTCGAGCAGTTTGACATCAATGGTCTTGGTGGAGATGATACTTTAACTGTTGAAGACTTGTCTGGTACTGATGTCCAACAGGTTATCTTTACTGGTGGTGATGGTAATGACATTCTTGATGCCAGTCACACTTCTGTAAATGTTATCGCTTTTGGCGACGAAGGTAATGATAGTATTACTGGCGGTAATGGTAATGACGTACTTGCTGGTGGTAATGGTAATGATACAGTGGTGGGTGGACAGGGTTCTGATACCTTTGCTCTCGGTTTCAATGGAATTGATACTATTGCTGACTTTAATTTCTCTGAAGGTGACAAAATTCAAATTTCGTCCCTCGAATTTGGTGCATCTTCTCTCGATCCTTTAAGCTACGATGCTAATATACAGACGTTATATTGGGATAAAACTGAAATAGCAGTGCTAGACGATTCAGTTTCAGAATTCAATATTAGCGAATATGTTGAATTAATCTAAGTTACCAGGTAATTAATAATTGGGTTTCTTTTTCCTCGACTCTTCGTTTTAACCCTATAGCTTCGGCTATGGGGCTTATTTTATATTTTTTTTGATTATTGGTATTTAAAACTTTAGCAATTATCTATATTTTAAAGTAGCTTTAGACTATATTTTCTTATTTTATTAAATATTCTCGACTTATTCTCATTAATGTCCCTATTTTTTCTCGTTTTCTGCTTATAACTATATCAAAGGCACAAACAAATGTCTTATTCAACAAACAGTTAACTTAACAAAGGAGAAAAAAATGGCTGAAGTTAATCTTGGTTCAGTTTTGAACAATACTACAAACCGTAGAAGTGGATTTGTAGGTGGTTCTAACACCATAGACACTTTTAGTTTTCGTGTGGTCAACAGCAATAGCAACGTCAATCTCTCTCTAACAGGTATGACTGCTGATGCCGATATTAGACTATTTCGCGATTTCAACGAAAATGGAATAGTTGACAGTAATGATCGCAGACTTGCTACTTCCGTTCGCGGCGGCAGAAGTGATGAGTCGATTACCCTGTCAACCTTGGCAACCAACGTCGATCCAGGAAGCTATGTAGTTGAAGTCGATCCCTTTAGTACTGCTAGTACTAGATACGATCTGAAAGTATCAGCATCTGCTAACCGTCAACCCAGCCTACTTCTACCTGCTGAGCGAGAGGTAGGAACTTTGAATAGTCGCCGTACCTTTAATGACTCTGTGAGTACTTCTGATACTGTTGATACTTACCGTTTTAATGTCACATCACGTCGCACGTATAGCTTCTCTACTAATTCTAGTGGTCCAGTGAGTGCTAGTATGCGTCTGATTCAGGATAGTAACAACAATCGCGAGGTCAATTTCGGTGAAGAAATAGCTCGCGATGAAGGCCGTGGAGGCGTTAGCTCAATTTTTGAAGTCTTAAATCCAGGAACTTACTATCTCCAAGTCTACAACGACGCTTTTAGTACTAACTACAGCTTAACAATGAGCTAAACGTTTACACACGACTGGTTAAGAATCGCGCTTCATGCGGTTTTTAACCAGTACTTATTCTGACTAAAAAAAAGGAGGAAGTAACTATGAGCGCAGTTTTACAATTATATGATCGTGTAGACGATCGCACCGTCAACGAAAAAGATATTCTGCCACGATTAGCTAGTTATCAAATGATACCTCAATTACGCCGTGAGAGTATTATAGATCAGGCGATCGCATCTGTTTCCTATACCGAAGAAGAATTATTGGCTGCAATTCCACAATTTTATCAACAAAACCAACTGACTGACGATAATCATCTGCAAGAATGGCTTGAGCATCACAGCATGAGTCAAGAATTTCTAGAAACAGTTTTTATTCCCCGACTACTTAAAATAGAAAAATTCAAACGTCAGGAGTGGAGTCATCAACTAGATTCTTATTTTCTTGACCGCAAATTAGCATTTGAACAAGCCACTTTTTCTTTAATTAGACTAAAAGAAGCTGGTATTGCCCAAGAACTTTATTATCGTTTACAAGAAGAAGAACAAACTTTTGCTGAATTAGCCAGGGAATATTCCCTAGGTTCTGAAGCTAACAACAATGGCTTAATTGGTAAAGTTAGGCTAATTGACCTTGATTATCGTTTAGCGCAGATGCTACATAGAAGTCAACCAGGACAACTATTACCTCCAACTCAATTAAATGATATTTGGGTCATCGTGCGGTTAGAAGAATATTTTCCAGCAAAACTAAATGAAACAATGCGACAACATCTACTTGAAGAACTATTCGAGCAATGGTTACAAAAACAACTAGTGGACGTGGGTGTCAACGAAAGGATGAGGGATGAAGGATGATGGATGAGGAGTCGTTTGTAAGCTTGCTTGCACCTCTCCCAAACGTATTTCGTCCTAAACGACGACAAAGGGCTTGCCCGCATGTGTTTAAACCTTAAAGATGAGGAAAACCGAATCAATAAACTCTTTATCCTTCATAATTCACAAAGGAATTCTTTTTGCCGCATGTATTCATCCCTTAAGGGCGAAAGCCCTGGTAAATAAACCCACTATTGATTGAGTTAGATAATAATTATGGCTAAAGAATATATCAATCCCAGCACTTTATTTCCGAGTGTAAAATTTGGTTTCTCTCAAATAGTGACTACTCAAGGTGGTCGAACAGTATACTTATCTGGTCAAGCACCTTTTGATGCGGAAGAAAATATTGTTGGCACTAACCTTAAATCACAAATGCAACAGTGCTTAAAGAATATCAAGGCTGCATTAGAAGCAGTTGGTGGTTCACTTAACGATGTCGTGACACTACGCATTTATCTGGTTGACTACAATCCCGATACAGACGGAAACGCAGTTACAGAAGTGCTAAAGGAGTTTTTCCCTGGCGATCATCCGCCTACCGCAACTTGGATTGGGGTTTCTACCCTTGCTGTTAAAGAGTTCTTAATTGAAATTGAGGCAACTGCTGTTTTGGAATAGCATTATTCGCTTGAATTACTTTTAAATTTTTAACGAGATATGGATAATTTAACAAGTTTTACTTTAGACAATCCTAATTATTTAGTAAAGCAACTTTTCCCTGAAGATGCACCAGTGCTTCAAAAACTATATGAACAATGCAATGATTTTGCTCTCCTCACCGATGGAGTTGCATTTTCACCTACGGCTGCCTGTGAAGAATTTGATACTGTACCAGAAGGAAAAACACCAGAAGATAATTACATTTTTGGTTTATTTGAGCGTAATCATATTCTGGTTGGGATGATTGGATCTTTTAAACACTATCCCGATAATCAAACTTGGTGGTTGGGAATGATGATGCTTGCACCAATACAGAGAGGTCAAGGCTTAGGGACAGATTTTTATCGAGCCTTTGAGCATTGGTTATCGGCACAAGGCACACAACAAATATCTCTCTGCGCTATTGAGGCAAACGAGTTGGGATTGAGATTTTGGCAAAAAATGGGATTTAAAATAACTCGCACAATTTCATCACGACAATTTGGCATTAAAACCCATAAACTTTATGTATTGAGCCGTACTGCGATCGCACAGCCCAAATCACACTTAGTTTGAAACCGTTTACCTGTTGATTTTATATTCCCTATTCTCTATTTCTCTATTTCTTAAAACTATGAAATCCACTCAAACCTATTGGAATCCCTTAGCCCAAGAAAACGATGCAGCTTGGGAAGTTATTGAAGGTTCGGATGGCAATCTTTCTCAACTGACAATCGCTGAAGATCCAGAGTCAGGAGACTATACCAGATTAACTAAGTTTAAAAGTGGTTACTCTACCAAAGTCTTTGGTGCAAAAAGCCATAATTATCCTGAAGAAATATTCGTAGTTTCAGGTCGTTTGTATGATGAGGCATTCGATATGTGGCTAGAGCCTGGATATTATGCCAGTAGACCACCAGGAGAAGTTCATGGCCCTTTTGTTGCCGATGGTGATGTAGTTGTTTTGGAGATGTCCTATCCTAGTCAAACTGTAGTTGAAGAAAATAATTGAGCCGCACTGTAGATGTTATGGCGATCGCTCTTTTCTTAGCAAATCGTTAATTTGATGTTGTTTGATATTTTATCAACTTCTATCGCAATTAGAATTAGGAGTCAGGTTATCTAGCAATAGAGCCAACTAACGATCGCGTTATTTTCTAATCAATCAGGGTAGCGTTTGAATACCTATAGCGGAGCGCCTAAAGGGCAATGAGCGGAGCGCGATCTGAAGGCTAGGCTTAAGCCTAATCGCTTTAATCCCAACATGAAAAATATTTAGGCAATTATTTATAGTTAAAACTTATTTAGGGCTATATTTTAGATTATTATTGAATATTCTCGACTTATTCTCGATTTAATCCCTAATTATTCCCAATTGCTGTTTATAAATAAATCAAAGGCAAAAATAAATGCCTTATTCAATAAATAATTAGCTTACAAAACGAGAACGAATAATGACTGTCACTGGAACTAATGGCAACGATTTTTTAAGAGTCAGACCTGGAGATCCTAATATCGATGGTTTAGCTGGTAACGATACTCTTATTGGAGGTAATGCATCGGACAATATGTTTGGTCGTCAAGACGACGATCAAATCTTTGGAGGAGGTGCTAGGGATTTTATCGCAGGAGCAGAAGGTAACGATACTCTTCATGGACAAGGCGGTAGTGACTCTATTCTTGGTGATACATCTTTTAACGTCGGTAATGATTTTATAGATGGTGGAAGTGGAAACGATACCATAGATGGTGGACAAGGGAACGATATCATTATTGGTGGACCTGGGCGAGATGCTCTATTTGGAGGTGCTGGAGGTGATCAATTTATAATCAATAGGCTGAGTGATGGAGGAGACTTTATTGCTGGCTTTAACTCCTCAGAAGGCAGCAAACTTCGGATTTCCAGAGATGGATTTGGCGCGAGTTCGATTTCTGATTTTACTTACAACGATCAAACAGATAAGTTATCTTTCAGAGGACAAGAATTTATTTCCTTTGCGCGAGATACTTCCTTCAATGTTAACCGCGATATTGTACTGTTCTAAGTAGGTGGTACAAACTAATTAGAAAATGTTTGAGTTAGTAAATAGGTGAGAGCAAACTGTAAAACTAAGACCTGAGTGACTGAATTTTGCAATTTTCTAAGCTTACCTACTCAAATAATCTAATAATCTCTAGAAACTGAATTTCCTTTTACTGTAAGAATCTCTCCTTTATTTTTAGGAGAGATTTTTTTTGAACAGCTCTTTTCCAAATTGGTTTGCTCTCTACGACTGATAGTAAATTCTGAGGAGATAGCAAAGAAAGGTTTTGCCGTCCTAATTTTTTTGTTCGTATGTTTTAAATCGTCTCCCTAGTTATTCTCTATTGAATTTTAAGTTGAACTCAATTAAGAGGTTTATTGAGTTATGGGAGCTTTAAAGTGACTGCTACAGCCTTTTCAATTGTTGAATTTATTACTGATATTCAACCATTTAATAATTTACCAAAAGAAATTTTAAACCAACTTGTAGAGCAACTACAACCTTTACGTTATCGTTTGGGAGAAACAATTGTACTTAGAGATAGAATACCTACTCATGTAGTTATCATCTGCCGCGGACAAGTACGTTTATTAGGTTACGATCCCCGTCGAGAAATAGAAGTAACTTTAGCTAAACTCGAATCAAAATCTCTAGTTGGGGCTACCAGTATAGTAAGACAAGTATATAGCGAAACGGCGATCGCATCTACTGATGTAGACTGTTTTGCTATCCCCGCCGAAATATTTCAATCTTTATCAGAAAAGCATTCTTGCTTTGCTGCTTATTATCAACAAAATACTAATTTAATAGAAATATTTGATGTTTTAGGGGCAGAATTAAATCGCCAAGCCGATGGTGCAACAGATCTAAAACAATTAGCTATGACTGCACTATCTAAAGCTGTAGTGCGTTACTTTCCTCCTGATAAAGCAGCAGATTTAGATCCTAGCTTGCAATGGTATGTAAGTGGTGGTCAATTACCCCAGGAAGTTAAAGTTAATAGCAATTTCCATCCCAGTCAAATTAACTCTACCCTACTTTCAAATTCAATCCGTTTATTAGGTATACCTAAGTCTACATTTTCTCAATCGAACTCTCCCAGTACTCTAATTTCCCAGTCTTCAATCCATTTTACTCCTGCATCCCAACAAGTAACCCCCCCTGATTTCCTCCCTTCTATCAAAGAAAGCAAAGAGCGCAAGTATCCTTTTTTCGGTGGCAAAGGTAAGGTTAAAGAGACACTGGCTTGTTTTCAAATGCTGTGCGATTACTTTCAGCTGAAATATCGTCGAGAAGTGGTACAGAGGGTTGTAATTAATCAATATAAAACTGGCGCGATCGATCTTAATTTCTGTGCGGCGGTGACGGATTTATTAGGTTTACAGGTACAGCAGATAAATATTCCTGTAGCTAAGATTGTTAGTATTCCTACTCCTGCCTTAATCGCTTATGAAGATAGCTTTGCCGTAGTTTACAATACCTCCGCCAAAGAAATAGTTTTAGGTATCCCAGCCTTGGGAATTAAACGCCGTCGCCTCGATACTTTCAAAGATATTTGGGGACAGTCGGGACAGGTATTATTACTACAACCTAAAGCGGATACTCCTCAACAAAAGTTTGGTATCTCTTGGTTTATCCCTGCTATTATTCGTTACCGTCGCGTATTAATCGAAGTCCTAATCGCTTCTTTTTTTGTGCAGCTATTTGGTTTAGTTAATCCCTTAATGACGCAAGCGATTATCGACCAAGTAATTGGAGGAAACAGTTTAGATACCCTACACGTATTTGGGGCATTGATGATTATCATAGCAGTGTTTGAGGCACTATTAGGTAGTCTTCGCACCTATCTCTTTTCCGATACTACTAACCGTATCGATATGGGGTTGGCTTCCCAAGTCATCGATCGCTTGGTACGTCTTCCGATGAGTTATTTTAGCAAGCGCACTACAGGAGAATTAGCGACACGGGTTCAGGAATTAGAAAATATTCGCTCCTTTTTAACTGGTACTGCATTAACCGTATTATTAGATGTTATTTTCTCAGTTATTTATATTGCGGTGATGCTATTTTATAGTCCTCTTTTGACTTTTACCGCTTTATCCGTAGTTCCTTTTTTAATTATTCTTACGGCAATCTTTTCCCCAATCCTGCGGCGAATGTTACGCCAGAAAGCGATCCGTCATGCTGCTACCCAATCTTATTTAGTAGAGGTGCTAAACGGGATTGAAACTGTCAAATCTCAAAATATTGAATTGCGATCGCGCATGGCTTGGCAAGAACGTTATGGTCACTTTATTTCCGCTGGGTTTAAAGCAGTCAAACTCTCGGCAGTAGCGGGTTCGCTTAATTCTTTTCTCAATAAACTTTCAACTCTTTTGGTTCTCTGGGTAGGTGCTTATTTGGTATTAGAAAGCAAACTAACTTTGGGAGAATTAATCGCTTTTCGCATTATCGCTAGTTACGTTACTAACCCCTTACTACGTTTATCTCAACTTTGGCAACAGTTTCTGGAAACAGCCCTATCGCTCGAACGTCTAGGGGATATTCTTAACCACACTGAAGAATCACCCCCAGAACAACAACACAATTTACCCATGCCTCCTGTTACAGGTAAAGTCCAATACGAAGATATCTCTTTTAGCTTTACAGGTAATGGTCAGCTACAGCTTAAACAAATTAACTTAGAAATTGAAGCTGGTTCATTTGTCGGTATTGTCGGACAAAGTGGTTCGGGTAAAAGTACCTTGATGAAACTATTGCCCCGCTTCTATCAACCCCTATCGGGACGGATTTTAATTGACGGTTACGATATTTCTAAAGTCGAACTCTATTCCCTCCGTCGTCAATTAGGTGTCGTACCTCAAAACCCTTTATTATTTGACGGCACAATCCACGAAAACATTGCTCTTAATAGCCCTGATGCCACAGTCGAAGAAATAATTGAAGCCGCTAAAATCGCTGCCGCCCACGACTTTATTATGAATCTTGCCGATGGTTATAATACCCCAGTTGGTGAAAGAGGTTCATCGTTATCAGGGGGACAAAGACAAAGAATTGCGATCGCTCGTGCTGTCTTACAAAATCCTCGCTTGCTAATTCTTGATGAAGCTACCAGTGCTTTAGATTACGAAACCGAACAACAAGTATGTCGCAATTTAGCTCAAAAATTTGCTGGACGTACTGTCTTTTTTATCACCCATCGCCTCAGTACCATCCGTAACTCCGATCTAATCCTGATGATGGCAAATGGTGTCATTGAAGAAAAAGGTACACACGAAGAATTAATGGCATTACAAGGACGTTATTCCTGT
>JASJDX010000334.1 GCA_030064975.1 Pleurocapsa sp. MO_192.B19 | reverse complement strand
AGAGCATCAATGGCTTTTTGGAGTTCATCAATTTGAACTCTTCTGAGAACCATCTGAACAGCATCAACATGAGCTTGAGTCCCCGCAGCACCCAGATGTTTGTAACGGGAAGGTTTTCCTGATCCTTGTTTCGAGACAAAGATGGGTTGCTGGGCTTGTAATTTATAGTACCAGTAAGGCTTGTACTGACCTCGTGCTTGGTAGCGAGCTAGACAACAGCCTGGGGGGGCGACTTCTCCCGATGCCGAAATGCTCTCAATCTGAGCTTCGAGAGTAGCAATGGTAGCTAATAATCTTTCAGCGCGATTGAGTTTTTCCAGTTGTCGAGCCTGTGAAGTTTTGTCAGACATAGTTGAACTGTGGAGGTGCGACTAAATATAATTATAGCTTTGTTCGCGAATGATCTTCGCGAACAAAGCTGATTCTGACTCATCATGAATTTACGACAACGTTGTCAAGCTGTATTTAAAGCTGGATATGAGTGGGGTAAAACATCGTTTCGCCGTTTGGCCAAGAAAACGAAGCTCTCCAAAAGTAGTGCCCATCGACTATACCATCGAATAGCACGGCGAAATCAACATCCAGAATCTTCGTTATGGGAAACGGAAGCGGGACAGAACTGGCTTCGCTTATTGGTTTTAGCAAGCATTTTTGTCTTTGCTCTTCAGGGGGGAATTGGTTGTGAGAGACTCTCTCAATTTTTCCATTTACTGCGCTTACAGCGTCACATAGGAGTTTCACCCACGGCATTACGCAGTTTAAGGTCTCAAATAGAGTTTAAAATAATTGACTATCAACAACAACAAGAGCAACAATTACGAACCAGCTCCTCACAGGTTGAAGTTTGTGCGGCGGCAGACGAGACTTTTTTTGACCAAGTTATTTTAGTCATGCTCGATTTACCTTCGGGCTATATTTTTGTCGAAGAGATCACGGAAGATTGTCAAGTCGCTTCGCTCCAATTCAAAATTATCAATTATCAATTCAAAATGATTACCTCTTGCTTCAGCAAGAGGCTTGAAATAAGGAAGATATTTTTGATTTTTTTCGTTCTGAAGAACGAGGCTTGTATCCTTAATTAAACAATTATTAAATTAAGTTAGAGCCCAAAATTTTGAACTTTGAATTTTGAATTTTGAATTCAAAAAATGGTCAAAGCTAACCGCAAATTGTTTAGTATTCATTTATCTTCTTGCCAGTCAGGGCAATCATCCCCATCCCAACCAGAAGGGTGCATTGCACACACTAGTAAATTGCCGTTATAACTTTGCCCATGATAGTTAGCACAATTAATACAGGCAGAATTACTTTTAGCAGAAGGTTGATGGTAACTGACACTAGTAAAATCATCATCAGCAAAATTTTCCCATTCTTCTCCGAAGACAGAATCTATTTCATCGCTTGTATCAATAAGTACATCAATAAAATCTTGGATTAAATAATCAACTTCTTCAAAAATCCCTGATTGAAACTGCTCCAGAAATGAACTTACGTTTTCGCTAACTTCATCTACAAAAGACTCTGTAGCTTCCTCCACATCGACAAAAAACTTTTCCATGTCTGCTGCGGTTTTTTCTAACTGCTTCCACCATTCTTGTTGCCAGTCATCCATAATTAATTTCAGTAACAGATCTCACTTGTCACAATAGCTTATTTCTTACATTTCTTTTTTAAGGCGACGTAACTCCTCTTGTAAAGATTGTACCTGCTGGCGTAAATCGTCATTACCAACACTAGATTGATTAGATGCTGAGGATTCGTTTTTTACTGATTTATTTTTTGCTTCTGTTTCTGGTGTTGGCTGCGGCTGTTCTTCTTCATCAACAATTTCAATACGGCGAGGCTCTCTTGTATTTTTTTTCTTCTCACTCGACACTGTTCCTTGTTGAGCTTGTGCTACTAGTTCATCAACAAACTCTCGAGCTTCTTCTGTACTCATTTTACCCCGTTCAGCCATTTCATCAGCCAGTTTTTGTGCCTGAGCTTTTAACTCTTTGAGATTGTCTTCTGCTTTTTCTTGAGCATAGGAAGCAAAACCAACACCCATATAAAAAGCTTTCTTTGCAATATCTTCAAAATTTGCCATATTCCGTTTTCTCCCGATCGCTGACAATTTCCTGACATTTTATTTTTAGTTTATATCATTCACAAAATCGATAAACTGTAGTAAGAGTTCGGAATTCCGCATTAAACTCTTAGATTTTTTATAATGACTTTATATAATTCCATTGGTCAAGGATATAATCTTACCCGTCAGCCAGATTCTAGAATAGTTGAGCAATTAGTTAACCTGTTAGATCTACAGCCAGGAAAAACCATTGCTGATGTTGGTGCAGGTACAGGAAATTATACCAATGCGATCGCTGATCGAGGATACCAAGTTATTGCGATCGAGCCATCAGAAGTTATGCAAAGTCAAGCAAAGCCGCATTCTAATGTTACTTGGTTGACTGCGACAGCAGAGGAAATTCCCTTAGTCGATAATGCTGTTGATGGAGCAATAGTTATGTTGGCACTGCATCATTTCAGTGATTTAACTGCTGGTATCAGGGAAATTGAGCGCATTGTTGCAGGAGGAAAGATAGTTATTTTTGCCTTTGAGCAAAGTAAAATTCCTGATTTTTGGTTAACTGATTATTTTCCTTACTTTATTGATGATACTTTAAAAACTTTTCCTGACACCAAAGAGATCGCTAAAAATATTAATCAAATTACCCAGAAAAAGGTCAAGATAATTCCTTTTTTACTACCTACTGATTTAAGAGATTTATTTGCTGCTGCTGGTTGGTGTCAACCAGAAATTTATTTAGATGAAGATATTCGCCATGGAATTTCTACTTTCTCTAAAATTCCTCCAGATGAGCTGGAAATAGGAATTAATCAACTTAGAGCAGATGTTAATAGTGGTATCTGGGAACATAAGTACGGTAAGCTCAAACAGCAATCAGAGTATGATGCTGGTTATCGGATCATGATCGTTGAAGAAAATTAAATTAAATAAATTAAGCTAAGGGCACTTGTGTTTTACAGAAGCTATAAGTAATCCGTATCTCATTTTATAGCAGCTTTGGTTAGTCTCTATTAAACTGTGAAAGTCCTTTTTACTTTAATCTTTTCAAGACCTTAATGAAAGGTAAATTATTCAAAGAGAAGTATCGTGTTTTACGTATTCTTGGTCAAAACACATTCAGCGAAACTTTTTTGGCAAAAGATAAGAGTTTATTTTCTCACCATCGTTATGTGATCAAAAGATTTAGACCAATCTTAGGTAATCCTCAAGTAAGAGAAACTAAACGGCTCTTTTACCAAGAAGCAAGTGTTCTCAAGCGTTTAAGCGGAAAAACTCCTCAAATTCCTCAACTTTATGAGTACTGTATTGAAGGAGAAGATTTTTATTTAGTTCGAGAATGGATTAGAGGAATAACTTTAGAGCAAAAAATACAACAACAGGGAAAATTATCAGAAACCGAAGTCCAAGATATTTTGAGCAGTATTTTGTCAGTATTGCAATATATTCATAGCTATGGTATTGTATATCGCGCTCTCAAACCTAGTAGCATTGTTTTACGTCAAAGAACCTGGTTTGAGCAGGTTACAGGGAAAGATCTACTTCCTGTACCAATTTATTTTGATGGAGTAAAAGAACTAGCAGCAGAAAAAACAGGAGTAGTTAGTAACCATAACTTAATTTTAGCTAACCAACACGAATATATTTCTCCAGAACAAGAGCAAGGAAAATCTGTCTATGCCAGCGATCTCTATAGTTTAGGATTAACTGCAATTTATTTACTGACGGCAAAAACTCCCGCAGAATTAGAATTAGACTCCTATACTAATCAAATTATGTGGCAAAAAGAAGCTCCTGAACTAAAAACAAACCTGGTTAGAGTAATTGAGCGGGCAATTTGTCCTCATCCTCACGATCGCTTTACTTCTGCCCCAGAAATGTTGCAAGCATTGCATTCTGAGCTGGTACTCATATCAGAATCGTTAATTTATCAACCTGCTGAAAAATCCGTAATATACTCGGAAATTAAAGTGATCTCAATATTATTTTTATTAGGATTAGGAGTAATAGGGATTGTTTTTAGCTTATTAAACTTTGATGCTACTCAATTACAATTGATTAAGAACGATAGTAATTTTGAACTAGAGTTAGAAGAAATATCTCAGTAATTGGGGGTGAATGAAAAAAGATGTGGGAGTAAAAAAAGAAGTAATGAGTAATGAGTAATGAGTAATGAGTATTTACTCATTACTTAAACAACGCTAAAAATAATTTCTCCCCCCGCAAATTTTGCTCACCCAGTAATTAGTATAGGGCTTGCTCTTATTCTTGAGATCGGTGATTCTTTAACCTGACGCTTAGCTCCATATTCTAATTTATTGGCATAAATAGTGCGCTCCGTAGGCTAGGCGGAGCCTAATCGCTATACTTGTCTTTATCAAGATTAAAATACTATTTATTGGTCAACAAAGTGTTGATGCGATCCGTAAGGGGACGCGCAGCGTAATCGCGCTTCGGACATTTCTCAAAGCCAATCGCTTTTGTTTTCAGAACTGAATTTACTTCAGTTACAGATGATTGTTAAGAATTAATAACAATCGGAGTGATTATATACCAAATAATAAATTGATCGTCTAATTTGAGTGGGATTCGACGCAATAAGGTTTCGGATTGTATCGATTCAATAAACTTGGTATCGGAGGCTGGCTATGGCTATCTCTACTTTGAATTTGTCTGAACTAGATGAGACTCAAGGATTTGTAATTACAGGGGTCAATAATGGGGAAAATTCTGGTTATTCTGTTAGCGATGCAGGAGATATAAACGGTGACGGTGTTGATGATTTAATTATCGGCGCGCCTGGAGGAGGTTACTATAACTATTATGGTTACGGCTACTATGGTTCTGGTTCGGGTGGTAGAAGTTATGTCGTCTTCGGCGGTTCTGATGTAGGAGATTCTGGTAGTTTAGAACTTTCCCAACTTGATGGTAGTAATGGCTTTGTTATTAACGGTATTGATAATAATGACAATGCAGGTAGCTCGGTAAGTAACGCGGGAGATATCAATGGTGATGGTATTGACGATTTAATTATCGGCGCACCTAATGCCGACAATAGCAGTAATTACAGCGATGAAGGAGAAAGCTATGTCGTCTTTGGCAGTGATGATGGATTTGATGCCAACTTAGAACTTTCGGAACTTGATGGTAGTAGTGGCTTTGTTATTACAGGTATCGATAACTACGATAATTCTGGTCGTTCAGTAAGTAGTGCAGGAGATGTCAATGGTGATGGTATTGATGATTTAATTATCGGTGCGCCTAATGCCGACAATAGTGATAACTATAGTAGTGAAGGAGAAAGCTATGTCGTCTTTGGCAGTAGTGATGGTTTTGCTGACAGCTTAGATTTAGCTGAACTGGATGGTAGTAATGGTTTTGTTATTAGTGGGATTGATAACTACGATAACTCTGGTCGTTCGGTAAGTAGCGCGGGAGATGTAAACGGCGACGGTATTGACGATCTAATTATCGGCGCACCTTATGCTGGTGAATATACTTACTATGGTAGTAACAGTGAAGGAGAAAGTTATGTCGTCTTTGGTGGTTCTGATGTAGGAGATTCTGGTAGTCTAGAACTTTCTCAACTGAATGGTAGTAATGGTTTTATTATTAGTGGGATTGATAACTACGATAATTCTGGTCGTTCGGTAAGTAATGCAGGAGATATCAACGGTGACGGTATTGACGATCTAATTATCGGCGCACCTAATGCCGACTCTAGCGGTAATTACAGTGATGAAGGAGAAAGCTATGTCGTCTTTGGTAATAGTGATGGTTTTGCTGCTAGCTTAGAACTTTCGGAACTTGATGGTAACAATGGCTTTGTTATTACAGGTGCTGATAATAATGACAATCTTGGTCGTTCGGTAAGTGGTGCAGGAGATGTAAACGGTGACGGTATTGATGATTTAATTATTGGCGCGCCTTATGCCGACTCTAGCAGTAATTATGGTAGCCAAGGAGAAAGCTATGTCGTCTTTGGTAATAGTGATGGTTTTGCTGCTAGTCTAGATTTATCTAATCTTGACGATATTAATGGTTTGCTCATTACAGGTATTGATAATGGTGATAATCTTGGTCGTTCTGTAAGTGGTGCAGGAGATATCAATGGCGATGGTGTTGATGACATAATTATTGGCGCACCTAATGCAGACAGGGGCGATAATTACAGCAGAGAAGGAGAAAGCTATGTCGTCTTTGGTGTTGTTCCTTTAGAACTAACTGGTACTAGCGATGATGATGTTTTGACTGGTGGTAATGGAGATGATTTCCTTTCTGGTTTAGGAGGGAATGATATTCTCCAAGGTGCTGGTGGCAGAGACGAAATTTTAGGTGGTAGCGGAGATGATTTAATTACTGGCGGAGAAGAAGATGATACTGTTAAGGGTCAAGGCGGTGATGATAATATCTCTGGTAATGATGGAGATGATAGCCTGATTGGCAATAGTGGTAGTGATGATATTGTAGGTGGTAATGGCAACGACACTATTGAAGGTGGTAGTGAATCAGACCGTCTTTTAGGAGAAGCTGGGAATGATAGTATTCGTGGCGGTGCAGGAGGCGATCGCATTTTAGGCGGTGATGGCGATGATGATCTCGGAGGACTTTCAGGAGATGACTTAATTATCGGAGACGATGGCAATGATTATCTTGACGGCTGTTCAGGTAATGACACTCTTGAAGGTGGTGCTGGTGATGATCTAGTTTTAGGTGGTGATGGTGCAGACGAAATTACTGGCAATGATGGCAACGATAGTCTCAGAGGTGGGGCTGGAGATGACACTCTCATTGGTGGTAGCGGTGATGATAGCCTTAATGGTAACGCCAATAACGATCTGTTGATTGGTATCGATCCTAATAGTTCAGATTCAGACTTTGGTCTGGGTGAACTGGATACCTTAACTGGTGGAGCAGATAATGATACTTTTGTACTAGCTGATGAAAGTCGTGTCTTCTATGATGATGGGGACAATTTTGCGGCTGGGGATGAGGATTTTGCCTTAATTACTAATTTTGATTCTAATCAAGATACAATTCAACTCCAGGGGTCAGCAGATTTTTATAGCTTAGATTTCTTTACTTCTGATGCGGGAAGTGTTGATGCCAAACTAGTCTACGATCCAGGTATTGCTGCTACAGGAGAGACTATTGCTGTGTTAGAAAATGTCGATCCCGATCTTAGTATTGACGATTCTGCTTTCACTTTTATCTAAACTCAAAATCTAACTATAGCCTTTCTCAAATTAGTGAGATATGCCCCATTAGCCATTAGCCATTAGCTATTAGCTATTAGCTATTAGCTATTAGCAAAAACCAGGGCATTAGACTGTACCTCACGTAAATGAGAACTGCTATATCTGTTAGTTTGAGTAGTTAGAACCCTTCATTGAACATTAAACATTGAAGGGTTCAACCCTACATATTCGCCAATAATAAATAAATGATAAACAATAAATAAAATGACCCATTCTAATACCGCCAATCAACTAGAAATAATGGGTTCTCGTTCCTTTAATAGCTGGTTAAGAGAACAGAAAATCAGTCTGACTTTTACTACTTAGGATTTGCTCAGAAAGTAAATAACGTTGATTTCTCAAGGGTTACAGCCATTCTGGCACGACCAAAAAGTTAGGTTGAGGGGGCGCAAAAGCCCTAAAATTGGTGCAACCCCCTTGCACTTATCTTAATTAGAACATATGTACCGCAAATCTAATCAGCCTGAGCCTACCTCGGAAAATTTTGAATTGCCCTTTTCAGGAAAGCTGTCCCCAGATAATCGGTGGCTAATCATGGCGGAATTAATTCCCTGGGGGGAGTTTGAAGCAGAATATGCCGAAAAATTCTCAGAAAAAATGGGTGCAAAGCGCCAAACCCTTTCGGATGGCATTGGGGGCATTAATTATTAAAGAAACACTTGGGATTTCCGAAGCGTGAAACAGTACAACAAATTAAGGAGAACCCTTACCTACAGTATTTTCTAGGGATGTCAAACTAGAGCAATGATTCCCCATTTGAAGCATCAATGATGGTTTATTTTAGAGAAAGAATTAAGATGGATTTTGTCAAAAAAATTAACCTAAAAATGGTGAAAGATTTCCAAGCAGAATCAGCAGAAACAGAAACAGAAACAGAAAAAAAAAGAAGAAACGGAACTGGCGGAAGTAAAAAATAGAGGAAAGTTAATATTAGATGCTACTGCTGCGCCTGCTGACATAACTTATCCTAATGATTTAGGCATATTAAATCAAACTAGAAAGCAAGCCGAAAAAATCATAGATTCGCTTCATGAAAATCGTCAAAATAAGCTCGATCGCAAGCCAAGAACTTATCGAAAGAAAGCGAGAAAGGATTATTTAAAAGTAGCTAAGAAACGCCGTGTATCTCGAAAAGAAAGAAGGGATGCTATCTTCAAACAACTACAATATATCAAAAGAAATTTGTCTCACATAGACAATTTAATTAA
>JASJDX010000333.1 GCA_030064975.1 Pleurocapsa sp. MO_192.B19 | reverse complement strand
ACCACTGATGCAGATGGGAACTATGAATTTACAGGCATTACCCCTGGTGACTACACAGTAGTTCAAACCAACCTTGCTGACTACGATGATCTCAGTGATACCGATGGGGCTAATGATAATAGGATTGCCGTTAGTTTGAGTGCTGGTGAAACTTCAATTAATAATAGTTTTGTCGAAAAACCCAAGCCTGGTAGCCTATCTGGAAGAGTATGGGAAGATAGCGATCGCAATGGAATCGAAGGGGAATTTGAACCAGGAGTAGAAAATGTCACTGTCACCCTAACAGGTGGTGGAGATGACGGTGATATATTGACTTCTGATGATAATACTCTTGAAACCCTTGTAACTGATAGCAATGGGGAGTATGAGTTCACTGGACTCACGCCAGGAATTGAGTATCAAGTTTCTTTTGATAGCGCCAGTTTCCCCACAGAATATACTGATAGTTTAACTACTCAGGATACGGGTACTGATGATCAAATAGATTCTGATGCAGATATTAGTACAGGTCAAACTCCCGTTATCACCCTCAATCCAGGAGAGTCTAGAACAGGTATTGATGCTGGTTTGTTAAAGCCTGAAGATAATCTGATTGAAGGTACGCCTAGCCCTGACACCATAGTTGGTACACCCCAAAATGAAACTATTGCTGGTTATAAGGGGCAAGATACTCTAACTGGTGGTGAGGGTAATGACAGCTTTTTCTATAATGAAACTAGTGATGGTGTTGATATTATTACAGACTTTACTTCAGGAGAAGATCAAGTCATTCTGACTCAAATTCTTGAGGATGAACTAAACTACACAGGCAACGATCCTATTGCTGATGGTCATGTTGTTCTAGCTGACTATGGTTCTGCTGGAACTATGATTCAGATTGATTTTGATGGAGCAAATGGTTTGCTTCCTAAAGATGTGGTCTTCCTCGATGGAGTATCTAACCTCGACGCTAATTCTAGTAATGATTTTGACCCTAACACTGATTTAGCTTTCTAATTATCAATTGTCAGGAGTATTTGGGTATTTTAATATTATGAATTCCCCAATTTACTCCTGAAACCATCTCTTTTTTCCCCAGATAATTCTGGTTTCTTTCTCACTCTCAATTTATCTATCTAAATTGTTTATTGTAATTTGGTAACTTTTATGGGTATGTCTATATTTCGTCATAACTTTATTTCTACTGCTCGTTTGGTTGGTTTACTTGCTCTTGCCAACTTATTAGTTAGTAATTCTGCTAGTGCTTTTACAGTAGATTTCCAAAATACTGATTTTGAAAATGACTTTGATAACTGGAATATTACAGGAGATACCAGTATTCAAGGTGCTTTTCAGGGTATTAATCCTAGAGGTGGCAGTAATCAAGCTCTGATTACAACTTCTTGTCCTAATAGTCCTTTTCCTAGTGGGGAATGTTTTGATACCCAAAACACTGCTAACTATCGTCAAGATGATCCTGATGGTGGTAGTACAAATAGAACTTTTAATTTTTCTGGTTTTGACCAGACTGATGCAAATGGCAATAATGCTCCCAATAATTTACAAACTTTTCTAGGTTTAGAACCTAATTCGTTAAATATTGCGCGCACTGGAGGTGCTATTACTGGTTTTCGTACCCCCAAAGAAGGGTCAGCCATTACTCAAACTATCACTGTTGATGAGCCTTTTAAACTTAGTTTTGATTGGAATTATTTGACTAATGATGGTACTCATCCTGTTTTTGGAAATCAAGATTTTTCTTTTCTGACTCTTTACCCACAAGGCTCTGATCCCAATAGCCGCACCGTTAATATTTTAGGAGATAGTATTGGAGCAATTACTAGTCCTATTAGTTCTAATCAAACCGATTTTGAGAAGGTCGGAGGATATATGTCTTATGATTCAGGGATTTTACAACCAGGCACTTATATCGTTGGTTTAGGTGTTGTTGATACAGATGGAACGGGAATTAGTTCGGGCTTATTAATTGATAATTTTGCTGTTCAAGAAATCCCCTTTGATTTTTCTGCTAATACGGGCTTAGGTTTTGTGGCTGGCATTTTTGGCTTGACCCGCCTGCGTCGTAAATTTCAGCGTGATACCAATTAAATTGTAGCTCAATAGATTAGTTAAAAGTGTTTACTGGTTCTTAGATATTTGAGGCATTTAATTATTTATTTAATAAGACTTACGCACTAAGTTCTCGGTTAAAACAGGGAAAAAGTTAAAGGTATAAGTTTTTTTCTTGGTGTTTATTTCTGGCATATTGTTAATTTTTTCTTTTATTGCGTAAGTCTTACTTAATTTTTATAGCTCTTAATATTGTGTTTAAAATTACACTCAATTATATTTGATATATCTACAAAGATCGGAGTTTTTACCTAAAATAAATTGAGATATTTGGGGAATAATAGAATCAGTATTTTCATCAATATATTTTTAATACTATAAATAGTAATGACTAATATATCAAGCTCTTGGTCTAGAAAAACCAAAAAAGTATTTTCACAAGCACTTCAAAGAAAAACTTATAGAAAAGATATAATAGCCGACAAATTTCAGCTTTTAATAATTACTCAGTTTTATCCACCAGATTATGCCGCTACAGGTCAACTAATTCAAGAACTAGCAAATCATTTGGGAGAAAATAATGTTCAAGTAAATATTTTTGTAGGACAACCTGGTTATGCTTTTAAGCAAAAACAAGCACCTAGTATAGAAGTAAAAGAAAATGTTAAGATACGACGCTCAAAAATAACACAAGTATGCTCAAATAGAATTCGTGGCAAGACAATAAATGGTATTATTTTTACCCTTAGAGCAGCTTGGTATCTCTTTAAAAATGCTCGCCAAAATGATACTGTATTGTTAACTACTGCACCACCTTTTATATCAATTATCGGTTATTTAGTAAATTTATTTTTTAAGCTTGACTATGTTTGCTTAGTTTATGATTTATATCCTGATGCTGCTGTAGAGCTTAGTGTAATTTCAGAAAATAATTTAATTACCAAGTTGTGGAATAAAATCAATACTATTGTTTGGCAAAAAAGCAAAAAAATAGTAGTGCTAAGTGAAACAATGAAGCAGAGAATTATTGACAAACATCCTACAATTTCTTCAAAAATTGCTGTTATTCATAATTGGGCAGATGCCGATTGGATCAAACCATTAAACAAGCAACAAAATTGGTTTGCCCGCCAACATGGAATAGATCGCAAATTTACAATTCTATATTCTGGAAATTTTGGTCGCTGTCATGATTTGGATACGGTTTTGGGGGCAATCAAGTTACTCAAAGATGAGCCTGTCCAATTTGTATTTATTGGTGCAGGAGCGAAACACGAAATATGTCGTCAAATAGTCACAAATTTAAACTTAAATCATTGTCTTTTTTTACCATATCAAGACAGAGTCAACCTCCCTTATTCTTTAACTGCTTGTGATTTAGCATTAGTAACTATTGCTCCTGGTTTAGAAGGTGTAGTTGCTCCTAGCAAAGTATATGGAACTATGGCTGCGGGTAAAGCGATCGCTGCCATTTGTGAACCTCATTCTTATCTACGCAAATTAATTACAGATGCCCAATGTGGCGCATATTTTAATAATAATTGCAGTGAAGATTTAGCAAAGTTCATTATGACTTTAGTTTCCAATCCAGAACTAGTTGTTAAGATGGGTGATGCTGGTCGTAATTATATGGAGAAAAACTTTACTCCTCAAATTATTGCCCAACAATACTGTGAAGTTTTAGATATAAATTTAAACTTGAAAAATGCTGATATAGAAAAATATTATGAAGCATTCGCCAGAAAGCTATTGATATCCAGATCTTTTATAAACTAGAAAATATAAGTTTGAGATCAGCTAAAACTAACTCAAAAATTTATTAATTAATCTTCCATAATAAAGTACAAATAGTACAAGTATAAAGTTAAACTTTAGCAAAATAAAGAATATCCTGAGAGCGTAATTTATTGTTTAACTAAAGGTTCATCCCATCTCTATCATTCATAATGCGAAGTAATCTGTTATCAAGAAAATTTAGTAAGGCTGTCTAAAAATTTTGTCTGCTCCAATTATCACCTAGAAATATGACAATAAAAGGTACTGTAAATGAGCCGAAGCATAGTGATATCTGTTTAAATGAAGACTCTTGGGTGAATTTAAAATCTTACGATTTATCTGGCTTCAATCGTGGAAAACCTAGATGGTTTATAATTTTGTGGTGGTTGGTGCAAGCAGTAATATTTCCTTTAAGCTTGCATAACTTTAATAACTTTCGTTGTTTTTTATTACGTTTATTTGGCGCAAAAATTGGTAAAGGGGTAGTTATCCGTCCGACAGCTCGTTTTACCTATCCTTGGAAAGTCGATATCGGCAACTATACCTGGATTGGTGATGATGTTGTCTTTTATAGTGTAGATCAAATTAATATCGGCTCTCATTGCGTGATTTCTCAGAAATCTTATCTCTGTACGGGTAGCCATAATATTGAAGATAAATCTTTTGGTCTGATTACTGCATCAATCTCGATCGGTAATGGCACTTGGATTGCTACTGATTGCTTTATTGCTCCAGGGATCAGTATTGGTTGTAACAGTGTTATTGGTGCCAGAAGTAGCGTAATGAAAAATATTCCTGCTCGACAAGTTGCTTGGGGTTCTCCTTGTACTGTTCGTTATCCTAGAATAATTCAATCATAAGAAAGAGAAAATAAACAACCAAACATGAACTATTTTCGTCCTGCGATCGCTGCAATGCAAGGCTACACTCCTGGAGAGCAACCTAAGCCAGGAACACCGATTATCAAACTCAACACCAACGAAAATCCTTATCCTCCTTCACCTAGAGCATTAGAGGTATTACGCAACCTTGATCGTGAATGGTTACGACGTTATCCCGATCCTTACTCTAGAGATTTTTGTAACGCAGTTAGTGAGGCTTTAGAAGTACCCGCTGATTGGATTATAGTAACTAATGGTAGTGACGATCTCTTAAATATTTTAATCCGTGCTTGTGCAGAGGGAAAAGAACGCAAGGTAGTCTATCCCATGCCATCTTATGTGCTTTATCGAACCTTGGCAGCAATGAACCCTGCGGAGGTGGTAGAAGTTGAGTATCCTGAGGATTATCAACTACCTATCGAAGAACTAGTTGCTGCTAATGGTGCAGTAACTCTAATTGCTACTCCTAATAGTCCTTCTGGTCATCTTGTTCCCTTAGATGATTTACGTCAATTGGCGGGGAAAGTTTCAGGTGTATTAGCCATCGATGAAGCTTATGTTGATTTTGCCGAATATTCGGCATTATCTTTAATTAAAGAGTTTGATAACCTCATCATTTTACGCACCCTTTCTAAAGGTTATTCCCTCGCAGGATTACGTCTCGGTTTTGGTATTGCCAACCCTAAGTTATTATCAGGCTTATTTAAAGTTAAAGATAGCTATAACGTCGATGCCATTGCCATCTTAGTTGGTGCAGCAGCTATGAGAGATCAAGAGTATAAAAATACTTGTGCTGAAAAAGTAAAGCGATCGCGTTTTAAACTAAAACAAAATTTACAACAAATTGGTTTTCCAGTTCGAGATTCTCAGGGCAATTTCTTGTTAGTCACTTGTCCAAATAATAAAGCAGAAGCTATCTATCAATCATTAAAGCAACAAAATATTTTAGTTCGTTATTTCAACTTACCTGGATTAGATAATAAATTACGCATTACCGTTGGCACTGAGGAACAAAATCAAAAATTACTACAAGCACTCATTAAAAACCAATTTTAAAACTCTGTCGGCGTAAAAATAAACTGATTATTGATATCGTTTTGAAATCCAGTAGGGTCAACATTTTCTAAGATAGCTAAAGTACTTCCAGGTTGTTCTCCTGCACCATCAGTATCAAATTGAATTGCTAAGCTATTTTCGCTCAAGAGATTAACAACTACATAACCATCTGCAACAGGATTAGCACCAGTGTAGCCAGAGAATATTAGAAGTTCAGAAATATCTAAGCGATCGCTTCCTACTTCAAAGTCTACAATGCGATCGTGGTGAGCAGCCACACCTGGATAAATTAAAGAATCATAAAAGAAAATATCACTTCCTTCTCCTCCAGTAAACGTGTCTACACCTTGGCTAGCAATTATCACATCATTACCACCACCCGCGACAATTTCATCTACGGCAAGAGTACCGACTATCACATCTGGATTATCTGTCCCCTGAATTACTCCCAGGCTAGGATTACCCGATATATTAATGTTGTATTGTTCTCTAGAATCAGGATTATAAGCACTAAGATCTCCTACATCTGATTCTCCTTGTGACCAAACAATAGCAATTTCGTCTGTAGGTTGCACTTGGTTATCTACCAACCATTGTCTTACTCCTTGTTCAGCTTGCAGTAATGCTCCTCCTGGTTGATTTTGCTCTGGATACCACCAAACATATCGATCATCTTGGTAGTAACCATTACCGTTGACTTTGCTACCACCTACAGCAAAATTAGTTTCTTGAGTATCACTAGTAACAACGTTGCTGCCAGTCAAGCCAGTCAAATTCTGGTCTAAAACAATCGCTCCTGAAGTATCGTTGACAACTGATCCTGGCTGATAAGGATCGTAAACTATGCTCAGATGTTGGGCATTAGATTGACCTAACAAAGGAACAAATAAAGTGCTTTGAGGCTCTGTAGCAATAGAATTGGTAAATATTGATTCGACGTTGGATGAATCTGAATTAGTTGCTGCCAAAATGTCAGGAATATTATTTTCTTGTTCTATATTTTGCGTGCGATCGGATATTTGCTGATACATAGGAAGAAAAATTCCCTGATTTTGACGACGATATTGAAGTAATTAATTACTCACCTACTTTACCTAGAGACATTATAGATAGACATTATCTAAATAAGTTAGTAATCAGCGATCGCATTTCCTGCCAACCAAGAAGTAGTCCAGGCACTTTGAAAATTAAATCCGCCAGTTACCCCATCAATATTTAATATTTCTCCTGCAAAATATAAGCCAGGACATTTCTTACTTTCCATAGTTTTAAAGTCAACTTCTTTTAAACTAACTCCGCCACAGGTGACAAATTCTTCTTTAAATACTCCTTTACCTGTGATTTTATAATTTCCTTGAACTATCTCTATTACTAATTTATTTAGCTCTTTTTTACTGATTTGCGACCAAACTTTATTTGGGTTAATTCCTACATAGTTAACTAGACTTTGCCACAAACGTTTAGGTAATTTTAAAGGGCAGTAATTAACTATTTTTCTCTTGGGATTAGTTTCTTTTACTGCTACTAAATCTTGCTTTAAAATTTCTTGATTATATTCAGGTAGCCAATTAATTTGTAAGCTGGAATTATATTTTAAATCGTATAAAAATCTTGCACCCCAAGCAGATAACTTAAGAATAGCAGGGCCACTAACTCCCCAATGAGTAATTAATAATGCCCCTGTTTGTTCGAGTTTATTTTTCCCTGCACCTAATCTAACTTGGGCTTTACTGACACTGACTCCTGCTAAATCTTGTAAACGAGAGTCTTTAATGTTAAAAGTAAATAATGATGGTACTGGTGGCTCTATTTTGTGTCCCAGATTTTTAGCCCAACGATATCCTAACGGATTACTCCCTGTAGCAATTAACAGGCGATCGCATTTAAAACTCCGATCATTTTTTAATTCAATCTGAAAATAGCTTTTGTTTTCTGCAGCAAAAAATTGTTTAACTGTCTTAACTCCCGTACCTGTAAACAATCTTACCCCAGCTCGCTCTGCTGCTTGCATCAAACAATTAATAATCGTTTCTGAACTATCGGTAGTAGGAAACATCCTACCGTCAGGTTCAGTTTTTAACTTTACTCCCTTTGACTCATACCATTGCACTGTATCCTTGGGTTGAAAGCGGCTAAAGGCACCGCGCAAAGCTTTTCCTCCCCTGGGATAATATTCTACTAAACGAGCAGGCTCAAAACAGTGATGGGTTACATTACATCTTCCACCACCAGAGATACGGACTTTAGCCAGAGGTTTACGCCCAGCTTCCAATAAAGTTACTTTATGCTTAGGATTAGCTTCTGCACAAGCGATCGCTCCAAAAAAACCTGCTGCACCACCACCAATAACAATTACGTTCAAATTATCATTCTGGAATTAGACTTACCAATTTAGTTTAATATCTTCTGGTTTTGAGGATTCCCCAACTTAAACCCGATATCACCGCAGTCATTAATAAAATAGTGATCATTCCCCCAGGGAGAAAAGTAATTAAACCAATTCCCCTCAAGATATATAGGGTCATAAAACCCATCAGGGAAATGAAGAATATGTTGAGTAACATAGCTTTTAAGCTGTGAGATGTTTAGATTAAACAACTATCATAGATTTCCCTTACAATATATACCAATCTTTTTTTAGCTTAATGCGCGAGAAGCCTCACGCTATAAATCTTTGATTTTAGCGT
>JASJDX010000332.1 GCA_030064975.1 Pleurocapsa sp. MO_192.B19 | reverse complement strand
GGATAAGATTCATCAAACTGAATCTGCCATTTGAGATTCATTAGCAGTTTTAAAGCATTATCCCAACGTTGTTTGAGGTCATATCCTTTACGCTTGTCGCTACGGGCTGTATCAATGACAGTATGGGGTAGTAGGTGCTTGAGTAAAGTTTCAACTCGGTACTTTCCCGATGTATGAATTCTGCTGTCCATTGTTAGGTGAATTGCCAATCTCAACGCCAGTTCATCGTGGTAAGGATCTATCCTGAGAATATCTTGAGCCAAATAGCCAAATTGATATAAAGCTTCTCTGAGTCTGCTACCTGCTTTATTAAGAAAACTATGGAAGATTAAACCAGGCTGTACCGTTATGTAGACCTCTTTGGGTTTTTCTACCTTTCCTTCTGTATTTAACTGTCCTCTAGGGTCTACTACCACGTTCCACATCCTTCCTGTAGGGGTACTGGCATCAATCCCCCCCTTTTTGTTTCTGCCTTCTACCCAGACAGATTTCACTAACAAGCAATCTAAGACAAACGCAGTCTTAGCAATTTCACTCAACTTGTGATGAACTGGCAAATCGGTTCTTTTATCCCAGCCCAGATATTTAATTACGTCACTTGCCTTCAGACTAAATTTGCCCGACCAAGGAGTAGGCTGTTTCATCGTGTGAGCAGCGAAAATTAAATGTAGTTTTACTGTATTGAAACCAAATTTATCGATGATTTGCTCTGCTTGTTCCCAAGGAAGTACTTCAATATCGCCAGGATTGCTGATGTAATGTTCGATATAGTTATTGGGATTGCCTTTGGCTTGATGCTTGAAGATCGCAATTCCATTGTTATTCTTACCCCACAAATCTTTTCTAATCTGAGCCAAAGATGCACTGTTAAAGGCAGCGAAGCTAGGAACAGGTACAACGGCATTTGCCAACCTAGATTCGGTATTTGGTATAGGCTTATCTACGTTGTCTTTTTTAAGTCCCAAAATGTCATCTAAATCTTCAAGAGTAAGCGAGTCAAATTTTAATCTCTCAAAAATAACTGAAACTTCTTTCTGGGTAAACTGCTGTAGAAATAATGAAACTTTTTTTTCTAAATTACTCGATCTTGCTTCTTGGTAATTTTGAGGAGAAATTTTGGCGATCTTATCTGAGGTTAGACTACCTGAAGTTTCTTCAATATTTAGCTGTATTCTATCAACCAATAATGCTATTTCTGGCTGATAAGTAAGCAGTTCATCGGCAGCGTGTGACCAAATTTTGGCTGATTCTAATTTTGGAGTCAAGCTGCTTTCTATATATTTGACTATCCGATCTAATTCTGCTGCTTCGAGATGTAGATCGATTGATTTAAGATCGCTCTTTAAGTCGCGAATTATTTTAAATGGCAGAGGGGAATTCTTACGTTTAACTTGCGTCTTATTCCAGTTAATTTTGAAAAGGTGTTTGTATAGCTCGATTAAGTGAAAAGCTAACTGATCTGCTATTGAGCTATTAAGCTGATAATTTTTCTTTAACCATTTAGCAATCTGCTTAATTTGTTCCGATCTTAAATGACTATTATCTTGATCGATTCGCTTAAGATTTTGTTTTGGATCTACTTCCAACTGAAAGGCAGGAACATATTCAACTATTTCTTTTTCTTCATTAACGATATCTACACCATCGCGCTGTTGCCAATAACTTGCGGGGTCAAATTTAAAGATGTCATCATCTTGTTTTGGCATAGTTTTACCTACTCTAAAAAAAGGTAATTTGAGCTGTTGTGTCTGCTCTCGGCTAAAATCTGAATTTAAGATTTTTTTGGTCGGTAGTTGCCTATTCTATGAAATGCAAGCCTCATTGTATTTCCGTAGGCTGCCTAATGTAATCTATTTTACAAGACATTTAATAGTGTCCGATACCGTTGAATATTTCACCCCCACCGCTTTTACTGTAAACGCTTTACAGTAATCCGCAATGCTTCGTGGCTGTTGGCAAAGCGGAGAGCGCGTTGCGCCTCCATTTTACTTGATAACCAGATCGCTCTTTTACGCCCGCGCAATGCGAGCCAACAGCCTACTAGTTTCATTTTGACCATCTACAAAAGCTTGAGTTTTACGGAGCTCAAAAAGTTGTCGACTCGCATAGTTGACATTGTGGACGTTTTCATGCAGGAATCTTGGCATTAACCAATGGAAAATCCTTTATGTCTTTTTTTCTGGCTAAGCTTTTCTTTATGCTTTAAATATCGTACAGATTCATATAGTCTTTCCTTGTCCTGTTTTGTCAAATTGAACTGATTAATCTCAATAATACCTCCTTCTTCTCGAAAATTATTAGCTGTAAAAAGAATTGAAGGGTCATCTTGACGGGAAATAGTTAAAGTCTTGTCTCGTTCTTCAATACGATAGAACTTACCTTGGAAACAGCGCATCTCTTGTGACGATTCTCCCAACTGCTTCAAAATATAGCTAGCAGAGTCATAGACCTTATATCCCTCTTCTATTCTGTTCAAGCGCTCGATATTATCGGGTGTTAAAAGTAGCTGGGCTAACGAATCCATCTCTTGGGTTTTTGGCGATGAACACCAATCCTGGTAAGCTTGAGCTTTTTTTTGCCATTTGTCTAGATTATTATTAGCTGTGGTTAACTCACGTTCAATGTCTTTTAACTTAGACTGATTTAGCTGTATACGAGCTTTTTGCTGTTCGATGATTTCAGAGCTTACTCCAAAGGGATTAAGTAGAGAACGAGGATTTCCTAGTTGCTCTAGCTCTCTTTTTTGATAATTGATTTTTTGCTCTCCCGATGCCAATAACCTTTTTAACCTATATATTTCTGTTTGAATACTTTGAATTATTTCCCGCCTCGGTTCACGGGGACGCTTTTTATGCCAATTTTCTACAGAGGATTTAATTTCTAACAGTTCATCGTCAGTAAGTTCAGTCGGCTGTATGTTTGTTTCTTCATCTTTTACATCATTGCTCAACTGTGACTCATTTTGTTTTCCGTTCGTCTGCGCTTGAGTTAGATCGTTTTTGAGTGCAGACGGCAAATAACTCATCAAATCAATTTCTGACCAAGTCACTCGTTTCTCTTGGGGAATACTTACTCGTATACCTAAACTTGCTGCATCCATAGCTGGTTTATCTCTATCCAAATCAAAATCAATACCCCTTTGGGAAATCAACTTGGGAAAAGATGCATCATGTAATTTACTTCCCCTAACCTTCAAATCTCTTAATTGATAGCTAATACGCTTTCTTCCCTTATCGGAAATAGTTGGTCTGACATCAATATCTAAACCCTGTAACCGACCAATAAACGTAGTCAACTCAGGCTTGTCTTCACTCGCTTTATCAATAGCAGCCTGTAGCTTAATACCATTAGGTATCTCTGGTATCGAGGTGCGCTCGCCCTCTTTGAACTCTTTGATTTCTCGTTTGATTCTTTGTGTTTGTCCGTGAGATAAGGCTTTACGCTTTCTTTGTTTTGATGGAGCAACAGTTGTCAGTTTTTCGGTAACTTCTAACTGTCTGAGTATCTCTTCAAACTTTCGCTTATCTTGCCAATCATCTACTCTCTTACCGTCTAAGGTAATCATGTTGACCGCAATATGAATGTGGTCGTGGTCGTGATTCCAATCGTGTCCAGGGTCATCACGACAATGATCTACCACTACATATTGATTGTAGGTATAGCCAAGTTCTTCAACTGCTCCCTTGGCGATTCTGGCTTTAGCTTCATCTGATACATAACCATCATCAGCAGCAAAGCTCACAATTAGGTGCTTAACTGGCTTTTTAGTAGTCCTACGTTGGTCGGCACAGTTATTAAATTCTTGGGTTAATTCAAATGGTGTCCTTCCCGCTGCATTGCCTCCAATAATTCTCGCCCCTTTATCATCAGCCAGAAGATAGCGAAATAAACCGCCAAAGTCACTGCCATGTTCGATATGACCAATCATGGTTCTCGAGCGTCACCTTGCTTAACCCCAGATAAAGCCAATCTAACATCTCTTAGTTTTTCTCTTGTTATTTCTATTAATTCCAAAGCGTCTTCTAAGCTTTCAGGCTTTGGTAGAGATTGGGGAATTGCTTCGCCCTTTTTTTGAGCTGTATTCAAGGTCAAAGCTATCTGATTGATGTTGTTACCTATAGCTGGCAGGGATGAAGCGATATCTGCCAACTCTCCATAAAGCTGCCAATTTACCGCAGGTACACGAGCAGGTAATACGCTTTGTCCAGTCAATTTGCGAGTCATATAAGCACTACGAGTTAGATTGACAGCTTTAGCTTGGGCATCTAACTCTTCAAGTTGGCTCGGTTTAAATCTAAAAGTAACAATTTTGGTCTTATTTTCAGGCTCTGGCACGGTTGAAAAATCAATAATAAGTACGAAAAATGGGAATTGGAGTCTTGGGGGTGCAGGGGGTATCCCCCGCCGAGCTGTCGCATTGCTGAGTCATGTAAATACAATTATAGCAAATGTATTACAATGCGCCTGCTCGCTCTCTAATACCCGAACTACTTAGCCCGAAATGAGCGAAAAATTAATGTTGTTTGTTTTTTTTAGTAGTCACACAGTTTGGTTCTTTCATCATCGAAATCCGAGCGGTATTTGACACAGTATCGGCACAATTTGGTTCAAAGTATAAGCGTTATCAATTGACTACTTATTTGTCTTTTAGCACAGATCTAAGATTGGTTCTGGCAATTATTGTGCCAAAGCTGTGAACTCCTAACTCTGCCTAATAAAGTATCTGCTCGACGTTAGTTTTTTTGGTAGATAAACTTGAATTGTATTATTCTTATAACTTACTTCTATGCCGAAAATTTTTCTTTGTGTTGACCCTGGTGGAAGTCAAACCAAAATTATTTATCAACTACCAAAAGAGCAAAAACCCAGATATCTTTTAATGTCTCCATTCGTTGAAGAAATTAAAGAGAATAATTTAAAACGCTATTTGGAAAAAGAATCAAAGATGTCTAATCCATCGCCGATTAGACAAGCTTATTTAAAGGTCAACAAACGGACATTTGTAGTCGGTTATTTTGCCTCTAAGTTCGATCCAGAGGATAGATTATCTGAGATTAAGTATGAAAATGCTCTCTACAAAACTCTGGCTGCTGTGGGGGTAATTGCCGAGCAAAATAATCTTAACCTCAAAAAAATCTCATTACAGCTGGCAGTTTTACTACCCTGGAATGAATATGAAGATCGTCAAAAGTTCTATAAGAAATTAAAAGAATATCTTATTGACTTTGTTTTTCGAGCTTCTACCTATTCGGTTGAGCTGGATAAATTTATTTGTCGCCCTGAAGGTGGTGGGTTAGCAGCTATCTATACACGAAAAAAAGGCAGCTCCTGGCAACAAAATAAGAAGTTGGGTATTTTAATGTTCGGTCATCGTAACATTACAGCTTTGAATTTTGAGTATGGAGACTTGACAGGAGATAGTCCTTTAATTGGATTTTCTAGGTTTCTTGATAATGTGCTCGAGCGAACTTCAGGATTAGATCGAGCTCGAATTGCATCAGCTATTTTTAAGGGATTAGAATCAACTAAAAGCAAACGTTATGAATCTCCTCGTTCTGCTAGCCACACATTTTATCCAGAATGGTCTAAATTAGATGAGATTGACCAATTAGCCAACGCTAAAGATAGCGATCTACGCCAGATTGAAATGAAAGATGTCTGTCAAGCTATAGAGATAGCAACAGAGGAATATTGGATAACAGTAAGTAAATGGTTAGCTAAAGTTTTCCCTACTAATTTAGACTCCGTGGTAATTTCAGGCGGAGCATCGAGGTTTTTGAAACCCGATCTAGAAAAGTATTTTAACTGTCAACATATATATGAAAAAGATGAATCTTCTTACTATCGCCCTTACTCACGTACGGGAAAATATCAGCCTTTAAAAGCCAACCAACATTTTACTCCGATGGTCTGGGGAGCAGGTTTGACAAAAGAAATTGAAGAGATTTTAGCCCTGGAGGGTGAAGAAGAAGCAGAAAACTCTTTGTCTTATCGATTGGTTGATGCTTATGGATTGTTCGATCTTCTAATCTCTAAAAATCTAAAGAGAGTCAAGAAGGCTTCGCGCCAAAGTATGAAACAAGGGGGCATTGCTTCATGAGTAAAAAAAAGCGAGTGAGTTTGAGTACCCGTTTGCAGCCTTATTCGGGTACTCTTTTGGCTGAGGTGGTTGAGTGGTTGAATGAGCATCAGAACGATGAAAAGAATAACCTGATTGCTGAGGCGGTGATTATGGCTTATTTGCCCTATGCACGAGCCAGTCAGGGTGTTTCTAATACTGAGATAGAAAGGTGCTGTTGGGAAACGCAAAATATGTTGGATAAGCATGGATTTAATCTGCGCCAGTCTTTGCAGGTTTCTCAACCACAGTGGCATTCGGCTGTTATGCGGAGAGCAGTTTCGACTCCAAGTTCAATTCTTGAGCCTGATGGTAAGGGTGAACTACCTCAACTGGATGAAGAGGATGAGTCGGATTTAGTTCCTTCGAGTTTAATTGCAGGAGAGGGAGAGTATGATGATAGCCCATTTGCCGATGATGAGTTTAGCTAGATTGATCGTTGCCAAGGTATTCTCGTCTAGATGGTAGATGGTCAAAGATTTTAATTAGGCGAACGCACGAAGCCTAGCTTTTCGCCTTTGAACCATTGAGCTAGTCTTCAGAATTAGAAATTACGTATTCACTTGCTCACTTAACCACTTGTTTACTCAATCAAGTACTTACGTGCAGCACTTGTTTAGTATTAAGGAAAAATCTTTTGACACTCTCCCGCTAACCCTACGGGTTTAACGGGAGATTCTTGACTCATCGGCTGCCAACTAGTTCAAACAAACTTAATTGTATGAACCCTGTCGCATCGCCTCTGCAAGCGTTTTCTTGGACGGTATGCCCTACCGCCTTTTCACCACGATATTGGATTACTTTAGCCGAACAGGTGTCTCTCGGCTCAGTATGCAAACAAGCTGGATTAGTACAGACGTGAATGCGTTGCCCTAGTTCTTTTTTGCCAGTATGAGCATGGCACCCCGAGCACTCCTGAGACGTGCCATTTTTATCTACTTTTAGATAAAATTTTCCCTGTTTCCAGGCTACATAAGGCAAAACAGTGTTGATAAATCCACCAATACCAGAATCAAGGGATTGCTTGCAAAACAAGCCTTTTGACCAAGACTTAAAATCAAGGTCTTCAACAAAGATATTATCTACATCTTGAGTGATTTGGTAAGCCAACTTAAAGTGCCAATCACGCCTAGTATTTGCCACTTTTTCATGTAGCCAAGCTATTTTATTTCGCAGCTTTTTCCAGTTATTCGAGCCTTTGGTTTTATTTTTAAGCCGACGCTGGAGCAATTTCAGCTTCCTAGCTTTATGCTTTAAAAACTGAGGGCTTTTGATTAACTGTGTTGGAGTTGCCACAAAACTTTCAATTCCTGCATCTAGACCGACACTTGTTTTCCCAGGAACAGCATCAGGGACAGATTCAGATGACTCAAAGTAAATCACCAAATAATAACCGCTTGCTTTCCTGACAACCTGTAGTTGTTTGGGTAAAAATCCCTTTGGGTATGGTCGAGACTGCCTAATTCTAATCCAGCCAATACTAGGGAGCTTTACCCTGCCATTATCCAAGCAAATTGTATTTGGTTTGGGGAACTTAAAACTACGATATCGCGATTCGTTGCGGAATCGAGGAAAGCCACGACTTGGCATTCTAAAAAAATCAGTCCATGCTCTATCTAGTCGCTTCAATACTTGCTGCAAGCATTGAGCATTGACTAGCTTTAAATCGGGTATTTTTTTCTTGGCGACCGTTAATGCTTTTGCCTGAATGTTGTAATTAGGAAAAGGCTTGTCGGCAGGAATTATATATTCACTCTTGATCGAGCAACGATCTACCTGACATTTACGAGACTCGATCCATGCCTTGCGCTCTGCATGAGCAAAATTGTAGACACTACGACAGATACTTAAATACTGCTCGAATTGCCTTATTTGATTTTGTGTTGGCTTGATTTTGTAGGGATATGCGTAGGTAATCATTGCTCGACCTCAAATGATATTATTAATGACAATAATACTTACTGCTATTTCATGTCAAGCACTTTTAACAAAGGTTTTAGGTCAGTATACAAGCTTACTGCTCACATTGTTCTGGTAACAAAATATCGAAAAAAAGCTATTAATCAAGAGAGGCTAGTTAGACTCAAAGAAATATTCGAGCAAACCCTTATAAAGTGGGGTTGCTCGTTAATCGATTTCAATTCGGAGAGCGATCACTGCCATTTCATCGTGGAGTTCAAGCCAGATATTGAACTGTCTAAATTGATTGCTAACTTAAAAACAGTAAGCTCAAGATTAATTCGTAAAGAATATCCTGAGCTTAGTAAACAATACTTTTATGGCAAACCTTATTTCTGGACGGGTGCATACTTTGTTGCCTCGTGCGGAGGCGTA
>JASJDX010000331.1 GCA_030064975.1 Pleurocapsa sp. MO_192.B19 | reverse complement strand
TTTCTTGACTAATGCGATCGCTAATCCTGGGAAATGCGATCGCCAATTTCAGAAAAATTCGTAATCTTTTGGTGCTACATTTTGACGTGCGGAAGGTGGGTCATAATATCTATCGATTACTGGCAGATGATTTACCTGGCTTTTCTCATAGCACTGCTGTTTCTCTGTTTGAGAAGTTTATCGACAATGGTGGACAAGTTCGTATTGATGACGATGCCATCATGGTGGTTCTCAAAAAAAAACGTCATGTTCCTCTTTTGCTGAGTGCATTAGAACGCTTCCAAAATCAACCCCTATACTGGATGCAGAATCGAAAAATTCGCTTCATAGCAGATACTAGTTCCTAAAGATTATCTCTTTTTCTTAAATTAGCGCTCGCCCTTTTGGTTTAACGATCGCCCTCTTGATTCTAAATTATCTGTCCTAACCTGAATGCGTAACGCTATACAACCTCAAAAAATCTAGACAGACTTGAGCATTTATACTCAAACTTTAGTAGATTTGTTAATGACTGAATCGATGTTCTCCATCTAGAAAATTTAGGGGTTCTTTTCGTGCCATGAAAATCCGTGGTAATGGATACCTATCGATGGATTCTAGAGACTATCTTACGGTCAGATAACCAAAAGGGATTTAAAATTCTACCTCGACGTTGGGTGGTCGAAAGAACTTTCGGATGGTTTAATTGGTGTCGTCGTTTGAACAAGGATTACGAAGTTTTGCCTGCAACTTCTGAAACAATGATTCGAGTCGCCATGATCCGTCTGATGTTAAGAAGACTGGCATAATCTTATACTTCTCAGACATCCTCTAAGAGCTAAAAACTAGTAAATTAGAACGAAGCTAATTCACATCAAGCGTAAATTATTACGATGTATATAGTATTTTATTTCGTGGAATAAGTATAACTGCACCTACTCTAGGAAGAGTCACTGTAGTCGATAAACATAAGACTTTCACCTGGATAGTTGCATAAACTATTTAACCTCAGACATATTTGAATTCGGACAACAAATTATTAATGGAGGTTAAGCAAATGATTTTATTAATTACTTTAACTGTGACTGGTGTTGCAGGCTACTTAAAAATCAAACTTACTGAAGAAGTTGAGTCTGTTTCTGCGGGATTGATAGCTTGTCTTGGTTTATTCTTAAGCCTATTATTTGCCCCTCTATTGATCAAATTACTTCTACTCGCTGTCTTACTCGTATTCCCCAAAGCTAGCTTAGTTTAATTTAAATATCTCCAATGAAAACAGTTGAGAACTACATCACCAAAACCTCTTCAGGCTTTCCTTCTGTCCATCGTATAGATAACTTGATGGCTGTAATTTGCCAGCTACTTTCAGTACGCAATAATTTTTCAGTGTAATATCCATTGAGATCAAAAGCATTTCCGCCTCCCTCTGTAGGCAAGTAATGACGAGCGTGGACATAAGCAATACTTGTTGCGCGATCGCCTTCAACGGAGATATTAAAGTTAGAAATGTAATGCTGAGTTTTAACACCTTCACGAGTTAAAGTGTTGCGAATTAAAGTAATGAATTCTTCTTTCTTCATTGTCTTAGCAGGAATTCCGAAGTCGGAATAATCTACATCAACCCGATCTGTGAAAAGTGCAGTTAATTCTGACCAGTTTTGGGTATCGATATAGTGAGCAAAACTAAGACGAATATTGGCAATAGTATCTTTATCAATGAGAGTTTGCAGTTGAGCTTCATTCATTATTTTTTCTCCAATTACATTAGTAAACTTATACTTAACAGATATCCACCAAACTTTTATCGCATGGTATAGCCCCCATCAGGGAACAATGTGCTTCCAGTAACATAACGATTAGAAAGTAAATACAGAATTGATTGTGCAATATCTTCAGGTGTGCCAATACGTTTGGCAGGTAACATATTTGCTTGTTCTTCATATAATTTGAGCCGTGCATCATCAGCAAAGGCACTTTGAATAATCGGAGTATCCGTTAATCCAGGGCTAATAACGTTAACTCGAACTGGAGATAAATCGATCGCTAATCCTCTTGCTAACCCTTCAATTCCAGCTTGAACTGCTGCTAGAGAAGATGCACCAGGTACTGGTCTTGCCCTATAAGCACCACTCATAAAGACAATCGATCCTGACTGAGAAATAGATTTAGCACCATACCACGCAGCACGATACTGACCCCAAAATTTGCCTTCAAACTCTTGATGGACTTGTTCTATGTTTAGTTCTAGAAAGTGACCAAATTGAGGTGCAGGACCAGTAATTACTAAATGGTCAAAGCTGCCTACCTGTTCAAACAAAGCTTTAATCGAGGCTTCTTCTGTAAGATCTACTGTGTAAGTATCCACGTCATTGCCAATTTCTGCCATGGCTGCTTTTAATTTACTTTCTGTGCGACCAGCAATAATTACCTTTGCTCCTTCTGCTGCTGCCATTTTTGCTGTTGCTAAACCAATGCCAGAACTGCCACCGATAATAACTACACGCTTATTTTTTAAACTCATTTTTGTTCTCCTTTTTCTTGATTGATTTAAGCCTAACTTGTGCGAATAAAAAGAAAAACTAGTTGATAATCACAATATTTATGCGTAAAATGCAAAAATAAAGCCAAGGGTTTGCTATGGATAAATTAAATAGCATTAGTTTATTTATTAAAGCTGCCCAATATCTCAGTTTTTCTGAGGTTGCTCGTCAGAGGGGAATGTCTCCTTCGAGTGTAAGCAGAGCTATTAGTCAGTTAGAAGAAAGTCTTGGTACTAGGCTTTTTAACAGAACAACACGCAAAATTACTCTGACAGAAGAAGGACTTGCCTTTTATAAACATTGCGATCGCATTTTGACTGAGTTAGAGGAAGCCGAATTACAACTAAGTCGTTCGCGATCGCATCCTTCGGGAACATTACGCCTGGATCTTAATATGTCTTTGGGACGATTACATATTGTGCCAGCTTTGCCTCAGTTGCTTAAAAGCTATCCTGACCTAAAATTAGACGTTTCTTTAAGCGATCGCACTGTTAACTTAGTTGAGTCAGGAATTGATGCTGTAGTGCGTGTTGGTTCAATTCCTGATAGTCGGTTAATGATGCGTAGATTGGCAACTGTTCGCTTTGTAGTTTGTGCTGCACCTGAATATTTCGATCTTTATGGTATTCCTAAAACACCACAAGATTTACTTCAACACAATTGCATTAACTTTGTCTATCCTCAAACTCGCAGAGTGTTTGAATGGATTTTTAAGATCGACAAACAAACTTTTCACTTCCCTGTAGCTGGAAATTTTAATCTAGACAATGCCGAAGCTCATTTAGAAGCAGCGATCGCAGGTGTAGGGATTATTCAAGAGTTGAAATTTATTGTCGCACCAGCAATTGCTCAAGGAAAACTCGTGCCAATATTAGAAGCCTATGCTCCAGAAGGCGAACCAATTACAGTGCTTTATCCTCAAAAACGCTATTTGTCAGCCAAGGTTCGAGTCTTTTTAGATTTTATGCAGGAATTGATGGTCAAGTTGAAAGACAACGACATTGTTGAGTAGTGCGATCGAGCTATCTTAAATTCCTTTAAACCCAACCTGCTTATCCATTTCCTCTATTATTTCAGTCTTAGCAGCATCATTTTGACGCGCTGCACCAATTTGATTTAATATAATACCGATAATAATCACACTCCCACCAATATAGTGAGCGATTGTAGGAACTTCCCCTAAGACAAGAAATGCAAACACAATTCCTGCAATTGGACTAATAGAATTTGCTAAAGATACATCCGCAGCATTGGTACTTTTTAAACCTTTAAACCAGGCTAGTTGTCCACCAACCACAATTACTGCACCATAAAGTAACATCCATTGCCAAACTATCGGAGCAAAAACATCCATAAAGTGTCCGATACCGAATAACTTTAATGTCAAAGAAAAAAAGATTAATGTTCCAACGGCGGTGCGAAAAATTGTAAAAATTCCTAGGGGAATACTATTTAATTTAATTTTACTAATAATGCTGGCTATTGCTAAGGAGATCGCGCCAATCGCAGTCATTAATTCTGCTTGACCAATACTAAAGCTTCCACCCATTGTTATTGTACTACTATCTGCTGGTTGCAGCACAATGGTTAAAATTACCCCTATAAAAGCTAAAATCGCTCCAATTACAATTTGGCTATTTACTCTTGCTCGTAAAATTAATACCGATAAAGCTAAGGTAATAGGTGGTTCAATTCTGCCAATTAACACTACATTATTTACTGCTGTCCGTTCTAAAGCGAAGAAAAATAGGGCGGGTGCTAATGCTCCTGATAATAGAGCTACGGCAATTAAACTAATCCAATCAACAGCAGAAAGCCGACTTAGAGAGCTTGAATTCCATTCTTTGCCATAAATAACAATCAGAGCCAATAAAGCACAGAGATTTCCCACCAATAAGACATTACAAAAGGAGATTGGGTTTCTACCATCAATTAAATTATCTGCCCCTAATTCAGTTAGTCTTCGTGTCACTGAGTTGGAAGCAGCAAAGATTAAAATTGCTATTAGTAAATAGCCTCGCCCAGGAATTTTCTTAAACATAAACTTTTCTCATATCTCTCTGGAGTTTATTTAGTTAAAAGACGGGACAATCAACTTAAAAACTGATTAAAAATTAAAAGCGATCGCCATAATCAACATTACTGCAAGTCAATTGTCCAATCGCTAATTGCTAAACATAAAACACTAAAATACTGTTAACCAACATAATATTAAAGCCTCGCTCCATTCAACTACTGCACCATAGGTATCTCCTGTATGTCCACCAAGTTGCTTGTGAAACCAATATCCAGTCCCAAAAGCGATCGCACTATTACCTAAAACAATTATTCCTACCTGCGACCAAGATAGATATCCTAAAGTTAACCAAAAACTGCTACAGCCCAGTAAGCAAAACAAACCTAACAATATATCTTGGGGTAAACGCATATTTTCCTGATGAAATGCACCTTTGCCTGTTTCTCTAAGGTAAGGATAAAATGCGATCGCCATAACTTGCCCCCATCTAGCCCAACCTGATGCACTCATTAAAACTAGCCAGAGAGGAAGAGACATTTCACTGATCGTTACTGTTTTTAATAATAAAATGATTATTGCAGCGATCGCTCCAAATGCACCTGTTACACTGTCTTTCATCACCTCTAATCGACGCTCTGTATCTGTTACCGATAAGCCATCGGCGGTATCCATCGCTCCGTCTAAATGTAAGCCTCCTGTTATTGCCACCCAAGTTGCCACAACTAGAGCATTACGAGTTAAGCTTGGTAATCCGCAAAACTGGAGCAGTATATTTAACAAAGCTAGGAATAGCCCAATCAGTAAGCCTACCACAGGACACCAGCGAGCAATTCGAGACCAATTATTAGTCCATTTGATAGGTAGAGGGATAATGGTATAAAATATTACCGCACTTAAAAATGAGGTAATTGAATCACTAATCCATAACCAAAGATAATTAATAGGTATTTTTGACATGGATCGATCCTTAATTAAAATTTGATTAAATACTGGGGAAATCTTGGGCTAATATTGTCTCATAAGCTACTTTGTTTTTACGGCATACTTCTAACAACGAAAAAATATTCAGTTAAGCAGTTCGAGAGTTCAAATATACCTTTTATGAGTAAATATCACCCCATGAAATCTTTACCCGCGCCATGTATCGTGAATCAGGGAATTGTGATTAACCAAGATGACATTAGACGCTTATTAGCTGATTTATGTCATGTTTACTATGTACATAGTATAGATGGACAAGTGAGTAACGAAGGTCAAGGATTAATCCAAGAAATATTTAGTGATTCTCATCAATCTACTTTGGTTGCTAACAGAAAGCTATATATAAATGTTCAAAGTTTTGATTACTTGCAATTAAGTAAATCTACGGATGATCAGACTTGCTTTGATCTTATTCAGGATAATCTTCAGTTACGTCTCATTCCCGTCTCTCAAATCACTCAGCCTCAAACTATATCCAGAAACATTGATGCCGAAACTATAGAAGCGATGGTTACAGAAGTCTTATCTGCACGGTTGGATGTGCAGCTCGATGACGAAGAATTTTAGAATAATTTCCAATATTGAACATCAAGAAAGGTAAATAATAACTGATTTAACTGAGGATTTATCAATCAATAGTGGGATTTTCATTTGAATGTCAGGCTAGTTGTAATCATACCCGTGCTAGGGCAGGGGTTTTTCATACTCCCCATGGAATTGTAGAGACTCCCCGATTTATGCCTGTTGGTACTCTAGCAACTGTAAAAGGAATTATTCCTCAACAGCTAGAGGCAGCTAATGCCCAAATGATTCTGGCAAATACTTATCACCTACATTTACAGCCAGGAGAAGAAATTGTCAGAGAAGCAGGAGGATTACATAAGTTTATGGCTTGGAATCAGCCAATCTTAACAGATTCAGGGGGATTTCAGGTTTTTAGTCTGAGTGAACTGCGTCAAATTACCGAAACAGGAGTCACTTTTAAATCTCCTCGCGACGGTAGCATGATTAACATTACCCCAGAACGTTCAATCCAAATTCAAAACGCCTTGGGGGCAGATGTGATTATGGCATTTGATGAATGTCCCCCCGCTGATGCAACTAAAAACCAGGTAGAAGCTGCCACCGATAGAAGTTATCGCTGGTTAAAAAGATGTATCGCAGCCCACGAAGATACTGCAAGACAAGCCTTATTTGGTATTGTTCAGGGGGGAATATATCTCGATCTGCGGACTAAAGCAGTACAACAATTAAAAGAATTAGATTTACCTGGTTATGCCATTGGGGGAGTAAGTGTCGGCGAAGCCCCAGAATTGATTAATGCCACAGTTAAACATACCACCCCTTTATTACCTACTAATAAGCCTCGCTATTTAATGGGTGTAGGGACTTATCGAGAAATGGCACAGGCGATCGCTGCGGGCATAGATTTATTTGATTGTGTCATTCCTACTCGCTTTGGTCGTCACGGTACAGCCCTAGTACAAGGTGAACGAATTAATATTAAAAATGCTAAATATAAAAGAGACTATCAACCTCTAGACGAAACTTGCCCTTGTTATGCCTGTCAAAACTTTAGTCGTGCCTATCTCAATCATATGGTGCGATCGCAAGAAATGCTGGGCTACATTATGTTATCTCTACACAACGTCACTGAATTAATTCGTTTTACTCAGCAAATACGTCAGGCGATTTTTCAAAATACTTTTGCCACCGAGTTTGCTAAGTGGCTCAAAGACGAATTAGATTAACATAAGCGGCTAATGGCTAAGAGCTGTTATTGAGAAATAATGCTCAAACCCACCTGTTCGCTATCCTGTAAAGGCTTACTACTACGAATTACATACCTTTCTCCTGGGGAAATTCCTGCGGTGATTTCAACCTTGCCATTGGAACTATCTCCTGTAATAACTTTGCGCTTAGTTACACTGCCTTGATTATTGGCTGTCTTTTGTGCAACAGTAAAAATATAATTAGTGCCATCCTCTTCAATAAGAGCAGATTCAGGTACGACCACATGAGATTTTGCGCCAGAAGCAAAATCAACCCTGGCTAATAGTCCTCCCTTAATTTGAGCATCAGGATTGTCAACAGTAACTTCTATCGGAATTTGGCGGGATGAAGAATTATTGGTCGTGGGCGCAATGCGGCTAATTTTTCCTGTATATTGGCGATCGCCAAAAGCATCGAGTTTTACATCAACATTTTGCCCTACTGTAACCACTCCCAAATCTAGTTCTGAAAGAGGCACAACGATCTTAATCTGACTAAAATCTCCTATAGTTACGACTTCCTCTCCCGAGCGAATTAGACTACCAGGTTCAACAGCTTTTGCTGTCACAACACCACTAATAGGAGCAACTATTTGGGTATAAGTTTGACGTTCTTGAGATTCAGCGATCGCAGATTGTTGGGTGGTAATTCTTCCCTGGACTATTGATACTGCTTTTTCTTCTGTTTTGACAGCTTCTTGAGCAGTTAATACCGCCTTTTGAGCAACTCTAGCTGCAGTTTGAAATGATTCGGCTTGCTGTTGGGCAATTAACCCCGTTTTTGCTAATTCTTGGTATCTTGCTGCATCATTTTTAGCTTGCTCTAACTGAATTTCTGCTTCCTCTTGTCTAATTTGAGCATTTCTTACTTCAATCTTGGCTTGTGCCAATTCCGATTCCAAAGCAGCCAATTCCGCTTCTCTTCCTGCAACATCTGTAGCCAAAAGGCGATCGTCAAGTTGACCAATTTGTTGGCCTTTACTTACTCGGTCGCCAACTTCTACCGCTAATTCTAATAATCTTCCTTCAGTTTGCGATCGCCAAGCTACTTCTTGTTGAGGTTGTGTTGTTCCTGTATATTGACGCTTAGAG
>JASJDX010000330.1 GCA_030064975.1 Pleurocapsa sp. MO_192.B19 | reverse complement strand
AGCGCGATCGCTTTGATTGTCTTTTTAATTGTCTTAGGCGTGACGGCATTGAGTTTAGGTTTAGCTTTTGCTTTACCTGGTCATATTGAACTAATTGCGGTAATTTTTGTGACTAACCTGCCTCTGTTGTTTGCTAGTACTGCCCTTGCTCCCCTAAGCTTTATGGCTGGGTGGTTACAGGTAATTGCTAGTCTTAATCCCTTGACTTATGCGATCGAACCTATTCGCTATATTTATAGTCATGGAAGTTGGGCAATTAACAGCATGGTAATGGATACCCCCTGGATCGGATTTAGTTTTGGTGCTGTTATTTTGGTGTTACTAGCTTTTGACGCCTTGATATTACTTGCGATACAGCCTCTGTTACGTCGTCGTTTTGCCTAAAGATTGATTTTAATTTCTATAGTGAGGTGTAATCAAATTATGTTGATGAATATTAGACTCAATAAACTAAGAATTAGTCTTGGCTTGGGAATCATCTTTACTTTATTAGCTGGATTTAATTCGACTACTTTGGCTCAGTTTCAAGATGATAATAATGGCTATCAATCTAACGAGAAAGATGCCATTTATGGAGATGCACCTGCGGGGTTAAATCCTTTAGACTTGATGCACCGCATTCAACAGGCAAATGGGCGTAGTGACGCAGAATTTAGTCAAGAATCACAAGTACAATTAAATAATTCGGCATCTGATTTTAAGCTTCTTCAGCAACAGAGAATCTTAGAACAGCAACAAAATCCAACAAACACTCAAGAGGAATCACCTGAAACTTTAGAATAAGCGATCGCTGTTTTTCAGCTAACTTTTATCTAATTTATACTGTCTCATCCAAATTATTTTGGGCTTGAGGCAGTATTTTTATTGATTCCTTATCTGATATGTCTGACTATAGCCAAGTCTTAGGTTATCTTGAAGCTGGAATATTAAATTAAAAAAAGTTTTTGCTACCTAAATACCGTTATTTTAGGAATCTCTGCTTAAAATGTTCGTTCAGAGAGTTTTTCGGGAACTTTAATAGTAGCCAGCTAATAAGTGTCTAAATTTTATTTCTGTTTAAAGAAAAAATTGCCATGTATACAATCTAATCTAGGTATGCAAGATGGTTGGCTAAACTTTATCAGGCTTAATTCTGGTAGAAACTTTCTAGGGGAGTTTTAGCCAAATGATTTGAATAGCCACATACAATAACTTTTATTAAAATTCAGTGATACAAGTGCCAGCAGTAAATTTAGGGTTACGAGTCAACAATATGACTAAGCCAAAAAACAGACTTTTTTGCCGTTTGGACGGTCTTACTCCTGCAACGAGGGAACAAGTAAGATTAACAGCTCTTAGTAAACTAGGTTTATTAGTATCTGAATCAGTTCCCATTTTTGAAGAAGCGACTCAAAAAGCTGCGGCTTTTTCTAGCGCACCAATATGTATTTTGGGCTTAGTCGTTGAAGATGAACTGTGGTTTAAGTCAGCAGTTGGTTTATCAACAACTGGTTTGATGAATCAGCTAGCTGCTCAGAGAAAAATAGCTCTTCGTGAATCTTTTAGTACTTATGTGGTAGATAGTCAACAGCCATTAATTATAGATAATACTTTCAGTAATACTGTTTTTGCTGATAGTGTTTTAACCCAACATTATGGTGTCAGAGCTTATTTAGGAGTTCCTTTAATTAGTTCTACGGGATTATGTATTGGAACTTTAGAAGTCATGGATTGGGAAGCAAGACAGTTTCACGACCAGGATGTCGATCACTTAGCTTTATTGGCTCGTTGGTGCCTGGGAGAATTTGAACGAAATCAAATGATTAAAACCCAGCAAGAAGGGCAAAATCTACGTGCGGCAAATCATAGTCAACCAGAATGGCAAAATACTAATAATTTAATTTTGAACCAAGGCGTTAACGTTGGTTCACCACGAATAGCTACAGAAAATATCTCAAATATATCAACTCTAATTGACAAGACTAATACGCCAAATGCAAATGCAATCACTGCTACTAATCCGATTAAAATTAAATTGCTATCACAATTAACCCAAGAGTTGAGAACGCCGCTTACCTCGGTGATTGGCATGGCAAGCGTACTGCACAGAGAGGTGTATGGGCCATTAACTGTTAAACAAAGAGAATATCTGGAAATTATTCACGATAGCGGTCAGAATTTAATTTCTTTGGTAGACGAAATTGTTAGCTTAGGAGTTTTGAACGATCACGATGCTGAGATTAATATTGCAGCAGTGGATATTGAAATGGTTTGTCAGCAGGTAATTAATAGCTTGAGCGATACTGCTAAACAGCATCACCAAGTATTACGTCTCTCGATTGAGCCAGGAAATCGAATCTGGTCTTTAGATAAGGAAAAAGTTAAGCAGGCTCTTTATTATTTAATTACTAGTGTAGTGGAAATGTCGGAATCTGGTGGTGAAGTTAAAGTTCATGTTTCTAGGAGAAATAAAGCCTTGAATATTGCGGTGGGGATTTTTCACCCATGGTTAGGAGAAGGCCTTGCACAAGCGAATCTTCATTCACAGGCAGTGACTAAAGCTTTAAGCTTAAATCAAGCTAATTCTGACAATCATCATCATAACAATTTTAATGCTGGTATGAGTGATATTTCCCTCGGTAATCATCAGATTTTGACTTCTTCAGCTTTGATGATGGTTATTAATGAAGAAGATACTGTGGATAAAAATACTAATAAAATTCCCCGCGATATTTTGGGATTGCTGTTTTGTTGTCATTTAACTGAACTGCATGAAGGTCAAATGGTAGTGCAAGGTTCTGCTAATTCTAACTATCGTTATGTACTTCAATTTCCCAAAGCTCAATCAGAAGAAGAATAGGATATAGGATAGTAGTGTTAAATTAAGCATCTACTTATCTTATCCATGAAATCGGCTTGGTCAACTATCATGCTCTCAAAGTCACATTTATACCAGTGGCAAAAAAGTAGCTATCTTTATCGATTAGTTGGTTGGTTATCTGACTGGCAACAAGGAAGTTGGCTATGGCAATGGTCTGAAGCAATTGGGGCTTGTCTAATTAGCTTGGTTTTTTTATTGGCACCGTTTGTTTCTACTGCCTTGATTGGTGTATTGCTAATCGCCATAGCAGCCTACTGGATATTGACTACTGTTTCGGCATCAGCAAGATTTAGCATAACTCCCATTCATATTTTAGTTTTTTTATATTGGTGTGTTGCCACGATCGCCACAGCTTTTTCACCAGTTAAATCGGCTGCGTTTAATGGGTGGGTCACTTTAACTTTGTATCTAGTTTTGTTTGCTTTGGCAGCTAGAATAATGCGATCGCCACGATTATGTAACTGGATTATTACTAGTTTTTTATTGGTTGCTTTAATAGTTAGTTCTTATGGTGTTCGTCAGGAGTTTTTCGGGGTACAACAGTTAGCGACTTGGAACGACCCAAACTCGGTTTTGGCTAATGATACCAGAGTATATAGTTATTTGGGCAATCCTAATTTATTAGGGGGCTACTTATTACCCGCGATCGCTCTAAGCGTAGCGTCGATTTTCGTCTGGCGTGGTTGGATTCAAAAGACTTTAGCCGCGATTATGGTCATGATGAATTCTGCCTGTTTGTATTTTACTGATAGTCGTGGTGCTTGGTTGGCAATGGCGATGTTAATTGGAGTATTATTGCTACTGTTTTACTATTGGTGGCGCGAATCCTTACCTCGCTTTTGGCGAGTTTGGCTATTGCCTTTGGTATTTGGTAGTTTGGCAGGACTTTTACTGGTATCATTTATCTCTTCAGAGACTTTACGTCTGAGACTAATGAGTATTTTTGCTGGAAGAGAAGACAGCAGTAATAACTTTCGGATCAATGTCTGGGAAGCCTGTTTCAAAATTATTAAAGATTATCCCTTAATTGGGATTGGCCCTGGGAATGATGCTTTTAATCAAATTTATCCCCGCTACATGAACTCACGGTATCCTGCTCTGAGTGCCTATTCTGTATATTTAGAACACATTGTAGAAATGGGATACATTGGCTTTGGCTGCTTTTTGTGGCTCATAGCAGTAACTTTTAATCATGGTGTACGCCAGCTAATTCGTTTACGCCATTACAAGGATAAACGGGGAATTTATTTAATTGCAGCGATCGCAGCAACCGCTAGTTTAGCTTTTCATGGGTTTGTTGATACGGTGTGGTATCGTCCTCAAATTAATACTATTTGGTGGTTGGTTTTAGCGATTATTGCCAGCTTTTATGACGAGATCAAGAGTTATTATGTCCAAAATTATCAGTCTGAACCTAGTGATATTTAATCTCGTTTCATTGCTCTTGCCATAGCTCGTTGATCATCACGTTTCTTCGCGGTTTCTCGTTTGTCATGTAATTTTTTACCTCTGCCTAAGCCGATCGCAATTTTTACTCGTCCGCTTTTAAAGTACATTTTTAGGGGAACAAGAGTCAAACCCTTTTGCTCTGTTTGTCCGATAAGCTTGTTAATTTCTTGACGGTGAAGCAGCAATTTACGAATACGACGAGGCTCATGGTTGAAATAGTTTCCTCCTGCTTGATAGGGGGAGATGTGAACATTGCTTAACCAAGCTTCTCCATTACGAATAAAAGCATAGCCGTCTCTGAGGTTAACTTTGCCTGCTCGAATTGATTTGACTTCTGTGCCAACTAATTCAATTCCTGCTTCGTAAGTTTCTAGTATTTCATAAAGGTAACGAGCCTGACGATTATCGCTAATTATTTTTATGCCTGCTTTCTTTTCAGCCATTCTTATATTTATACTTTTTGTACTTATGCTTCTTGATTTTCGTGGGCTCTATAAGTATATCATTCGACTATTATGGTGAACTCTAGAGACTTATGGGCAAATATAGCCATTCCAATCTAAATATCTAAAATATAAATTTAAATATAAAGCGATATCACAAAAAATATTAATTAACCTGAGTTCGGGATAAGCTAAAATCCTGATTCTGTCGTTAAGAAGTTCATAACTGATTGAAGGCAGTTTGTTCATTTCAGCGATTGTTTTGTAAAAATAATCCTTAACCCGAACTGACGTTAATTAAACATTTTGACAGCTCATATTTGGTTATTTTTGACAAAAAAAGTAACAATTAAGCAAGACATAAAGATATTTTTAATTAAAAGTAGTCACATCATATGATAACTATCGAAGAAGCTTTGCATCTCGTTGATAATGCCATCAAACCTGAAAGACTAAACTCTGTACAAGAGCTAATTTTGACTCAATGTTGGTCTGGTAAGACATATCAAGAAATTGCTGATGTTTCTGGTTACGATCCAGATTATGTTAGGGTTGTTGGCTCTCGACTTTGGCAACTTCTTTCGGAATCTTTTGGCGAAAAGATCACTAAAAATAACTTTCGCTCAATTTTGCGGCAGCAAATAGGCAAAATAGAAGAAAAAAATGGTATTAAAAGTATTAGAAGTAATATTACAGCGTTAGAATTACCTGAAACTCCTGTTCCTCTGGGTTCTAATTTATATGTGCAGCGCCCTCCAACTGAATCTCAAGCTTATGAAGAAATTGTTAAACCAGGAGCATTAATTAGAATTCAAGCACCCAAACAAATGGGAAAGACTTCTTTAGTTATGAGAATTTTAGCCAAGGCGCACTCCAAAGGCTATCGCACTGTTAGATTAAATTTCCTTCAAGCCGAAGAAAGTGTACTCAATAATTTAGAACGGCTATTACGCTGGTTTTGTGCCAATATCACCTTACAGTTGGGCATCGAGTCGATGCTAGACGATTACTGGGATGAAGATTTGGGATTCAAAGTTAGCTGTACTACATATCTACAAGGATATATTTTAGGACAACTAGATAGTCCTTTAATTATTACTCTAGATGAAGTCAATCGTCTTTTTGCCTATTCTCAGGTTGCCCAAGAATTTCTGCCTCTGTTACGTTTTTGGCATGAAGAAGCTAATAACGTGCCTATCTGGCAAAAGTTACGTTTGATTGTTACTCACTCTACAGAAATTTATATTCCCCTTAGTCTTTATCAATCTCCATTTAATGTTGGTTTATCTCTCAAGCTAAGAGAGTTTAATTGGGAACAAGTACAAGAATTAGCTAAACGCTATGGTTTAGAGGAGATTAAACCTCCTCTGCCATTAGAACAATTAAAGTCTTTACAACAAATTGTTGGCGGTCATCCTTATTTATTAAATCTAGCTTTTTACCATTTGGTTGCTCAAGATAGCGACATCGAAAAACTAGTTCAAGAAGCTACAACTGAAACAGGGATTTATCGAGATCATTTGCGGGGTCACTTGGTAACTTTTGGGAAATATCCCAATTTGGCTGCTAGTTATAAAAAAGTAGTTACTTCTGCCGAACCTGTCAATCTAGATTCGATTGCTGCTTATGAGTTAGAACGCATGGGATTAGTTAAGCTCAAAGGCAATCAAGTATTTCCTCGATGTGAATTGTATCGTCTTTATTTTTGCGCTCGCTTGTAATCAACCTAGACAATATAATGACAATATAATATTGATAATCTGTAGTTTACAGTCCTAGATCTACCCCCACACGATGCCCACAACTCATCCCTGAAAAGGCAACTGCATTTAAACCCTGACCAGGAAATGTACTGTCACCGACACAATATAGACCAGGAATGCTAGTGCGGTTAAAAGGCATACCTAATAAACCAGCAAGTTTACGGCGAGGAATTGGCCCATAAGTACCGTCTTCTCTCCCCAAGAAACGACGATGGGTGCGTGGAGTGCCAACTTCTTGATAATCTAATCCTGCCGATAGCTTAGGAAAAATTGCTTCGAGACGATGAATTAACTTTTCAGCAGCAGTTTCTTTTTTCGCCTGATACTCTTGAGGAGATAACTTTTGCCAATCTACGATCCAACTGGGAGTAAAGGTGTGAATAATATGATGTCCTGCAGGAGCTAAACTGGGATCGAGCAGGGTAGGGATTGAGACAAAAATTGTCCCCTCACTATCTTCCATTTTGTCCCAATTTTCTAGTAAAACATGATGACATTCTGTACCCTCAGGTAAAACACTGGCATCTACTCCTAAATGCAAACTGAGAAAACTAGGAGATTTTTTATATCTTTGTCGCCATCTTTTTTCTTTGTTAGGAGTATGTTCTAACGGTAGGAGTTTATCAAAGGTATCCCAGCGAGTTGCGTTAGAAATAATTCTTTGAGCGCGATATTCTTGACCATCGGCTAGTTTTACCCCTACTGCTCTACCATTCTCCATTAGGATCTTAGTAACTCTGGCTTTATATTTAATTTCTCCTCCCGCTTTAGTTAAACCATCTGCTAGCTTCTGAGCGATTTGCCCTACACCGCCTTGAGGATAATTAATACCTCCATAATGGCGATCGCTAAAGACCATTCCTGCATTGATCATGGGTGTTTTAGCGGCAGGAACAACTGACCAAATATAGCACTCTATATCGATGAACTTTAACAGCTGGGGATCGCTAATATGTTTACGAGCAATATCTCCCACGTTTTGGGGTAAATATTTAGCTAAACCCAAGCAAGCTAGAGGGTTTTGGAAAAATACCCGCATTAGATAACGAGGTTCTTCTAAAGACAGTAACTCCATGGAGTTGAGACAGTTAAACACTTTCCAACATTCACCATAGAAGCCACGAATCCCTTTTTCTTCGTGAGGAAAAATAGCAATTAATTCTTGTAAAAATTCTTCGTAATCGCGATGAACTTTTAGTTCCAGATTATCTGGTAAATGGTAATGTACCTGTACGGGATCGGTAATGGTTTCAATTTTCATGTTTACCGCATCCAAAGCACGAGTCAGTAGATTAGTTGTTCCTTTCTTGCCAAAGCCAAAAATCATTGATGCGCCTACATCAAAGCGATATCCTTCTCTCTCGAAATAGCCTCCACTACCACCAGGAATTAAATAACGTTCTAAAACTAATACTTTTGCTCCCTTGGCTGCTAACTGGGTAGCTGTCACTAAACCACCAATACCAGAACCAATAACTACCACATCGTAGGTTGTAGTAGAGGAGATTGTTGCAGTCGCGCTCATAAATTGTAAATGTTAGGAAAAATTTTAAATCAATGTTTTTATTAGATATATAGTTTACCGTTAATCCCTTTTAAAATTGTATGTTTTATATCATTATGGGGGTCTCAGGCTCAGGTAAATCAACTATTGGCAAGCTTTTAAGCGATCGCACTGGTTGGAATTTTTATGATGCCGACGATTTTCACCCCCAAGCTAATATTGATAAAATGAATCGCGGAATCCCTTTAACAGATAGCGATCGCCAACCTTGGTTAGAAAAACTTCAAGAATTAATTACCACCTTCTTAAAAAACAATCGCCAGGGAATTTTAGCCTGTTCTGCACTGAAGTCAGATTACCGCCAAATTCTGCG
>JASJDX010000329.1 GCA_030064975.1 Pleurocapsa sp. MO_192.B19 | reverse complement strand
CAAGTGCGATCGATTACCGCAACTATATCTGTATTACTGTAGCGCAAAAAAGCTAATCCAGTTTTGCCATGGTGACCTTTAATTCCACCCTCTAACAAAATTACTACACGATTTTTAGCTGTCAGCACAGTATTCTACTCCTAATCCTGGTAGATTATTTGGTAATAAACATCCTGCTTTGATCGTTGCTCCGCGAAAGGGATCGTCAACTAGATTTAAATGACTGTCCAAATCCAAATAATCTGCCCAGGGTGCAAGATGAGACATAGCGGTATTGGCTAAACTACTATCACAATAGCAGCCAAACATGATTTTCAAGCCACAGACTTTAGCAATTTGAATCCCTTGCATTGCTTCGGTTAATCCACCTGTTTTCATGATCTTAAGATTAACTCCTGCTATTGAATTCGCTAGTCGAAGTATATCCGCACCAGTAAAACAACTTTCATCGACAAATATGGGTAAGGGTGAATTATCAGACAAGGCGGCAAGTTTACTGTCTTCAGCTACAGGTAGGGGCTGCTCGATATATTCCACTCCTTGCTTAGCTAACCAATGGGACATATAGACAGCATCATTAAAACGCCAACCACCATTTGCATCTACAGTAAGTCTGGTTTGGGGTGCTACCTCCCTAATTGCCTGAACCATGGCCTTGTCTGCTGGAATCCCCTCTGGACTACCTAGCTTCAGCTTAATCATTTTGACATCTAAGGTATCTTGCCAGTCTTGTAACCTGGTGACAGCTTGTTCTGGAGTGCTGATACCGATAGTTACTGAAATAGGAACAATGCGATCGCAATTTAAGCCCCAAATTTGCCATAGGGGTAGACCAGCTTTTTTACCTAGCCAGTCATAAAGAGCCATGTCTATTGCTGCTTTGAGAGCAGAAGAAACTTTAAACTCTTGCAGTTTTGCCGTAATTTCTTGTCTTTGTAGAGGATGGAAAGGCTCTAGTTGAGGAATAACCTGCTCTAATTTTGCTAATAGTCTAGAAGTGTCTTTAATTTCGGTCTTAGAAATAGAAAAGGGTGATGCTTCTCCCCATCCCTCAATGTTGTCCTGTTGAATACGCAGCCAGATGTTTGTAGTGTGAGAGGTTGTACCGCGGCTGATTTGTAGGGCGAATTTCTTATGAACAGTAAAAGTATCAACTGTTAATTTCATAACTTTGCTGGTGTAAGGAGAGAAGAATTAATAGTATTTTCGATAGTATTTTTAAGGTGTCAAAGAGCAAATATCAATCAAAAACCAAGATTTTAAACTATAATCCCTTAAATTGGAAAATTATACTCAATTAACTATTAAACTCTTCTTAATTAAATCCTTACTTTGATTCTGCAAAATGATAGAAGACATCATCTTAATGAGTAGCCCTTACACCTGCTGGATGATTAGTTTTTTGATTCAGCCGAGAGTTAACCTCGGCTTTTTTAATTAAATGAAGGAGGCGCGATTGGGCTTCGCCCAGGCTACGCGATCGCACTTTTGATAGTTTTCGGCTCACCCTCAGCAACTACCATTTAAGTAAATTAAATTGCTCCATATCAATGGTGTTGCGATTGCGATAAATAGCTAGCACAATTGCTAGACCTACGGCTGCTTCTGCTGCGGCTACTGTGATTACGAATACGGTAAATACCTGACCTTTAATGTTGCCAGGGTCTAAATAATTGGAAAATCCTACTAAATTTAAATTAACAGCATTGAGCATTAATTCAATCGACATCAAAACACGGACTGCATTACGACTGATAATCAGACCATAGATGCCAATACAAAATAAAGCGGCTGCTAGCAGCAAAAAATATTCTAGTTGCACCTAAATTATTACTCCTTTAATTTAATTTGTTTAATTTGTTTCAATTTTCAATTTGGCTAGTTGGTTATGAATCCTAAAATTGAGAAATTCTCGACTCATGATTCATAACCTTAAATTTCTTAATCCTGTTGTTCATTACCGCTTAGAGTAGCCAATTCACGAGGACGCTCTGGCAGAGTCAAACTAGTAGTAACTGTTTCTTGTCTTGCCACAGATTCAGGAATAAGATCGCGACGAGCCAGAATAATTGCTCCTACCATCGCCATTAAAAGCAGCACTGAAGCCAACTCAAAGGGTAATAAGTAATCACTAAAGAAATGTTCGCCCAAAGATACCACAGTATTAATTACAGCTGGGGAAGTGGTATCTAATGACCAGGGTGTTACCAAGACCATTGTTCCCAACAGAGCAAATAAGCCGAAACAAACTACCGCAGTCGATACTTTACGAATCAAACGACCAGGAAGCTTGGCAAAATTCTCCTGCTTATTAACCAGCATAATAGCGAATAAAATTAGGACGTTAACTGCACCTACGTAGACCAAAATTTGAGCCGCAGCTACAAAATCGGCATTGAGCAGAATATATAAACCAGAAATACTAACAAACACCCCTGCTAATAAAAAAGCAGAATGAACAATGTTAGGTAACAAGACAACTCCTAAAGCCGTCCCGATCATCATTGCCGCCAAGATGCCAAAAGAAACTATCTGCACTCCTTCAGCTAAATTCACTTTTTTTCCTCTCTTTATAGTTACTTGATTGATTGAATTACGTAGCTTTTCCTTCTTACTTTGAAAAGGATAAATTATGAGTTATGAAATCATAAGAGATTAGTTGCTACCTATGTAGTTCTTTCTTCCTCATGCTTCATCCTTTAATTACTAACTTGCTACTTCTTCTTTAGGCTTTGCTGCTTCAATTTCTTCGAGAATTTCTTCTGGACGCTTGCCAGCACGCTGCGCTCCACTAGGTAATCCATGGGGTTCAACTTCTCCTTGAGGTAGATAAGCAAACTCTTTGAGAGGAGTCACCATGGGATCTTGAGTCACCTTGTAGGGCAAGCGTCCCAAAGCGACATTATCGTAGTTCAGCTCATGACGGTCATAGGAAGCTAATTCATACTCTTCCGTCATCGAAAGACAGTTAGTAGGACAGTATTCTACGCAGTTACCGCAGAAAATACAGACACCAAAGTCAATACTGTAGTGATTGAGCTTTTTCTTTTTGGCTTTTTTATCAAACTCCCAGTCAACCACAGGTAGGTTAATTGGACAGACTCGAACACAAACTTCACAGGCGATACACTTATCAAATTCGTAGTGAATTCTACCGCGATAACGTTCGGAGGGGACTAATTTCTCGTAAGGATATTGAACAGTAATGGGACGACGCTGCATATGGTCAAAGGTAACAGAAAGACCTTGACCAATATATTTTGCCGCTTGCCAACTTTCTTGGGCGTAGTCTTGTACTTGTTTGAGAATTTTAAACATAATTTTTGCGTTTTTTTGTTTAAATGTTTTTCAGTTGAACTAGCCACCAAATGCCACCGGAAAAGACAATTTTAAAGCGGCAGTAATCAAAAGATTAGCTAGAGAAACAGGTAATAAAAATTTCCAACCCAGATCTAACAATTGGTCAATACGGACGCGGGGTACTGTCCAACGCAACAAAATTGCAATAAATACCAAGAAGTAGGCTTTAATCAAAGTCATGATAATGCCCAAAGAAGCAGTCACCACTTGTAACCAGGGAGTAGTTTCCGCAACTCCAATCCAATCTGCTAAACGATCTAAAGGGATAAAAAATTCCCAACCACCTAAATATAGGATGGCAAAAACTAACGCCGATAGCACTAAGTTGACATACGATCCCAGATAGAATAAGGCGAATTTCATTCCTGAATATTCAGTCTGATAACCAGCAACTAGTTCTTCTTCTGCCTCTGGTAAATCAAAGGGTAAACGCTCACATTCTGCTAAAGCTGCAATCCAAAAGATAATAAAGCCGACGGGTTGTCTCCAGATATTCCAGCCTAAGATACCAAAGCCTGACTGTTGTTCAACGATATCTATGGTACTAAGACTATTAGACATCATCACGATCGCCAGTACTGATAATGCTAAAGGAATTTCATAACTAATGGACTGGGCTGCGGCTCTCAAACCACCTAACAATGAATACTTATTATTAGAAGCATAACCAGCCATCAATAAGCCAATCGGAGCAATACTAGATAGGGAAATCCAGATAAAGATTCCGACGTTTAAGTCGGTCACCAATAAGTTTTGTCCAAAGGGAACGATGAGATAGGACAAAAACACGGGAACTACTACTAATACTGGTCCCATAGTAAACAGCCAGGGGTCGGCTTTAGCAGGGATGACATCTTCTTTAAATACTAACTTGATCCCGTCAGCCACTGGTTGCAATACCCCTAAAGGTCCTGCATATTCTGGACCAATACGCTGTTGAGCAGCGGCAGATATTTTTCTTTCCAGCCAAACAACTACCAAAACTCCTACCGTTGCGCCAATAATCATCAGCAGCATCGGTAAAGGCACCCAAATGGCCTTTGCCAGACCAGTGGAAAGCCCAAAATCTTTGAGAGTTTGGATAAAACTTCCTTGTAAATCGATTCCTGAGTTCATGTTCCTCTATGATATTGGACTAATCTAGTTACCAACTAGATTATTTAGAGCTTATACAATTTTTATTGTTTATCATTGCTAGTATATCGCTGTCCGCTAGTCTATAACGTTTTGAATCAATTACAAAAATCGCAAGGAGATTAATGACAACAGTATCTGCTCTCAAATCTTGGTCAAAAGCGATCTCGCAACCAGCAACGGAATTTGATTCCACTCCTCTATCAATCATTTCAGGAGAAATTCCCCCAGATTTACGCGGAACACTGTACCGCAATGGTCCTGCAAGGTTATCGCGAGGCGAACAACGGGTTGGTCATTGGTTTGATGGCGACGGAGCAATTCTAGGTGTTTATTTTACTGATTCTGGGGCAACGGCAGTGTATCGCTATGTACAAACTCAAGGATATTTGGACGAGCAAGAGGCAGATACCTTTATTTATCCTAACTATGGCATGACTGCCTCAGGAGTATTTTGGAATAATTGGCTTAAATCAGTCAAAAATGCAGCTAATACCTCTGTTTTAGCTTTAAAAGACCGCTTGCTGGCTCTTTGGGAAGGAGGAACCCCTCATGCTTTAGATTTAAAAACTTTAGCTACCATGGGAACAGATCGATTGTCTGGTTTATCTGACAAGCAATCTTTTTCTGCTCATCCTAAAGTCGATCCTGTTACGGGAGCAATATTTAATTATGGAGTGGGTGCGGGGTTAAATGGTACTCTGAATCTTTATCGTTGCGACTCCACAGGTAAACTTGAGCAACAAAATTCTTTTTCTTTGTCAGGATTACCTTTAATTCACGATTTTTGTTTAGCAGGACGGTATTTGGTCTTTCTAGTCTCTCCAGTGAGAATCAATGTTGTTCCTGTACTGTTAGGACAGAAAAGCTATAGTGAAGCGTTGGAATGGAAACCAGAATTAGGCACAGAGATTTTAATTTTTGAGCGGGATAATCTTACTTTGGTTAGTCGTAGTAAGACTGATGCTTGGTATCAATGGCATTTTGCTAACGGCTATGTCAACGAAGAAGGAAATATTATCACTGAATTTATCCGCTATGCTGACTTTGACACTAATCAGTATCTCAAGGAAGTGGCATCTGGTTATACTCAAACTCCCGCCAAAGGAACTTTATGGTCACTTACTATTGACCCCCAAACTGCTCAAGTAATTAATAATCAGGAATTATCTAATGTTGCTGGGGAATTTCCTCTCGTTGCGCCTCAAAAGGTAGGACAAGATTGGCGGTATACTTATCTAAATGTGCATCGCTATGGAGTAACAGTTGGTCAAGAACTTTTTCAGGCGATCGCTTGTTTTGATCGTCAGACTAATAATGTGGCGCTCGCTGATATGGGAGCAAACTGTTATCCCTCTGAACCAATTTTAGTCCCAGGTAAAGAGCACCCCGAACAAGGTTGGCTTTTAACCGTAGTCTACGACGGCAATGCAGATAGGAGTGAAGTCAGAATTTATCACAGCAATCGTTTATTCGATCCCCCTGTTTGTCGTTTAGCACTCCCCTCTGTTATTCCTCACAGTTTTCACGGCACTTGGCAGCAGTGAAAATAGCGATCGCTTATAATATCAAATATTTTTTAAGCTATAGAGATGAGCGATCATTAGGTACAAACAGATGGATTTACATATTAGCGAGGCTTCTTCTCTAGCAATTATCGATCGTCAGATTGAAGATAGTAACCGCCAGCTTTCTCCAGCCGAATATGAGATAATTCGTCGAGTTATCTACCAAACTGCGGATTTTGAATATAATTATCTTCTCAAGTTTTCTCAAGATGCTTTAATTAAAGGAGCAGCAGCATTAATAGCTTGTAAACCTATTGTAGTAGATAGTCCAGCTATTCAAGTTAGTATAGTTCCCCGCTTACAACAAACTTTTCATAATTCTGTTTACTGTTGTGCCACTACTGAAGGTAAATCAGCAACTGAAAAAACTAGAGTATCTAGTGGATTAGAGACTTTAGCTTTCAATCATCCAGAGGGGATTTTTATCATTGGTCAGGATCAAACTGCTTTGACTACCCTGAGAGAATTGATGGAAAATAAAATAATTAATCCTAGTTTGGCGATCGCCACTGCCCCTGTGTTTATTGAGCAAGAAGCCAAGCAATATTTGAGAAATTCTGCCATACCCAGTATTTATATTGACAGCCCTAAAGGTAGCTCAATGGTAGCCTCAGCGATTATCAATAGCTTAGTTAATCTTACTTGGCAAGCTCATCAAAAAGATCGAGGATGAGGAATAAGGAATTGTCAACAAATCAAGATTTAGCGATCGCGACGCTTGATATTTCTGTTGCGGCTTCTGTTGTTGACTCTTGAAGGAGATACTCCCCCTAGCTGACGACTAACTTCCATAAATACGTCCCTCTGGATGTAAGGATATTGTCCTACCCAAAGGTTTTGTTTGGGGATATAGGCGTCAGAAATTTTATTGATTCGACCTAAATCTGACTGATTAGATAAAACCAATAATTCGGCAGTTTGACCAGGAGCGATCGCTTTATAAATCCGCTGCAAGGGAGCTTGAACTTCCACCTCAAAACCCGTTTCGTCTCCTAATACTAAATTAATCCAACGTTCGCGATTTTCAATAATGACTAATTCTCCCCGTTGATTAACCGTTTCCTCCTCACCGATTAATTCTTCTGTCAGAAATACCTCTAGAACTTTACCCCGCCAAAAACCTGCATATTTAAAGCGACGACTAGCAGCATTACGCAAACTTGCTTGATACACAGGAAACCATAACCAATAAAGAGAAGCAATTCCACCCAGTAACAAAATTAAAGCTCCTCCCTGATCGCCAAATAGTAAACCTAGAATTAACACCACTAAAACCGCTACTACTGAGATTAGCAATCGATTTAACAAATCTGACCATTTGCCCCAGTAATAGGCGTATTGTTGTCCTGTAGCAATCAGAGGAATTAATTGTTCTAATTTTTCCCTGGTTATCGGCTTAAGCATGAGAAATTTTAAATTTTACCTAAATCAAAACCTAAATCAAAATAAAGAGCAAGCAACTTGGTACAAATCAAATTAACTCTTTGAGATCGTCAGTTGTCAGTAGTAATACTTTAGATCAACTTAATACTTCTGGCTGGAAAAAAGTATGAGGTTCTCGCTGCGGGAAAAATTTCAGATAAATCTAAAAAAGTTTTCATAAAAGTTTCATGGACAAATTAATCATTCAGTTGAAACTTAAGTTGTATCAGCCTAAAACAACTTAAGGAAAAAAAATGATAAATAAAACTTCAAAAGCTAACAAACCGAGAAAAAACTCGGCTTTCAAGAATCTTATGTCCATTCACTGGTGGATGTTTTATTGCTACATTGTCCTTTTTATTGGCGGGGCTTTTATGGCGCGTTTACCCAGAGATTTTGTGGTGCGTGGCTCTCTTTATGACTTTCATAAAACTATGGGAGTGCTGACAATGGCTTTATTAACCTGGCGAATTTTGACTCTGCTGCGGGTGTGGTGGAAGAAATATACTAAACGTTTGCCCAAGTATAGCCCTCAATGGTTGCAAAAATTTGCCCTCCATACTTCTCTTTACATATTCATGTGGGCAGTTCCTATTAGTGGTTTCTTCTTCTCCAACTCTTTTAAAAACGACAATGTGCGCTTTTTGGGGATAGCCTTACCCGATCTATTTCCTCAAAATAGTGCTTTGGTTGACCTAGGCAGAAATCTTCATTTTTGGCTGGCTTATACCTTCTTAGCTTTTATTATCTTGCACGCCCTTGACCAGCGGAAAGTGGTTCGGGGCTTCTGGCGACGAATCACCAAACAAAAAACCAAATTAACCTAATATCACGTGAGGCGAGAAGTTCGGAATTCGGAGTTAGGAGTTATGTTTTTCTTAACGAAACAATCAGGACTTGAGAGATCTAGAAATTAGAAAGTTGCGAAATATTTAAGCTTTTTTCGCTTCGT
>JASJDX010000328.1 GCA_030064975.1 Pleurocapsa sp. MO_192.B19 | reverse complement strand
TAATCATGGTTTTTAAGCTGCTGCTTTTACTTGATAGCTGCCAGGTACTATCTGGGTTGCAATACAAAGGCGGTTCCAAGCATTAATTGCCACGATCGCCATCAGTAGTTTCACGATTTGCTCTGGTGTAAAGTAGTGACTCACTTCCTCATATACTGCATCAGGCACGCCATGTTTGCTAATCTGTGTGACGGCTTCGGTCAAGGTTAATGCAGCTCGCTCTTGGGGAGTAAAAAAGGGTGTTTCTTTCCACGCACTAAGGGCATAAAGTCGCTGTTCCGTTTCTCCTGCGTGTCTAGCATCTTTAGTGTGCATATCAATACAAAAAGCACAGCCATTGATTTGAGATGCTCTGGTTTTAATCAGCTCCACTAGGGTTTTGTCTAATCCGCTGGCACGAACATAGTTCTCTAGCTCCATCATGGCATGGTAGGCAGCAGGTTCAACTTTGCCAAATTCAAGTTTTGTCTTCATCAGTGGTTTTCTCATCTAAGGTCTTCATTAAATAAGACGTGGCAAGTGCTTCAGATGTGACAGGTTTTGCATGGCCAGACTAAAAATAGCTCATATAACCTAGGTAAATACAAATTTACTAAAAGCCAAAAATATTTTATATGGTACTAACAGATGGGATTTGAGTAGTTTTTAGAATTAAAAGATATCTGGCGCCAGTATGCACGCCATTTCGGAGTCAGGGAAATCGCATCTTAACAGTATTGACAAATTACTAATATAGACTTAACCCGAATCCAGGTTGTGTAAATAACGCTGATATACTTCTTGAGCGACTTGTTTACTGGCACTAGCAACATACCTAAAATTATAGGTACGTATTTTTTTAAATCCTCCTAGCACTTGAAACACATTTGAGCATTCAGTAAAATCAATACCTGTTGTATCAATTAGGGAACCACCCTTTTGCTTGAGAAAAGCGATCGCCCCACAGACATCCCATAAAGAACCTTTACCCATCAAGGCAAAATCCAGTCGCGGACGTTGGCGATTTCGGGAATCACAGCACCATAAAAGTGTCGGAACAGCAGCACCCAATTGACGACGTTTGAGAATTAATCCTAGCTGTAAGTTTTCAAAGGTGCTATCGATGCCGTAAAACTGTGCTGCTGCTAATTTTTCTAAAGGTTGAACCAGAGGGACAACATCCTGACTGTAAAAGGTTTCTCCAGTAAACGGCAAGGAGATAATCCCTTCTTCTACTGCACCATCTTTGATCAAGCCGATAGAGATTGCCCAACTTGGTATTCCTACCTTAAAGTTAGCAGTCCCATCCAAGGGATCGACTAAAAACCAGGTTCCATCTTGGGAGAGTTTGTCCTCACCTTCTTCCTCTGCTACGATTCCTGATCGAGGAAATTGTTGTTCAATAGCAGCTAAAATCATTTGCTGCGATCGCTTGTCCACTTCTGAGACAAAGTCAAACTGATCCGTTTTGGTCTGGAATACAATACTTTCATCGCTAAATGCACGCTTTTGATATTTAGCTACTTCTACAATTGTTGGTAAAAGAATTTCAATCATTTAACCAATAGTTAGAGACTATGAATGTCGATGTGTAAGTTCTAGGCATTTTACCCCTCTTCTGTCATACTCCGAAAACTTTTGTCATTTCTAAATTCTGGAGTCTTTATAGAGAGAAGGATTGCTCGATTTTTTTCTAATAATAAAAACTCAAATCAGAAAATGGCTGTAATCCTCTCCCTGTATAGATCTATCTCGGAGAGTGACAGAAGAGGGTTACTGCGCTTTCCATTTGGGTAGACCACAGAAATTTGACTTTATTAGAAGCTAATGGCTAATAGCTACGAACTAGTTAATTTAAAACGGAGTCTATTCAATTGAAAAAGGCTGTAAAATTTCATCTTTGGTTTCGATGGGTGTTCGATCTTTGGTGTATACTACAAGCCTAGCTAACTCTCGGTTAGAAGGATGAGTAATCAAAAACCTGTTTGCTTCCATGCCATTGATAAGAAGTGTATTTCGCTGGTGCAGAATGGCAACCGATTCATCTAAATCTGGTGACGATATTAGTAAAACTACGTTTGCATAGGGAGCTAAAAGTTCGCGGGCGCGATCAAAGTCTGTGTCATCTTCGTAAATCGAATGTCCCGCCCCAAAGTCAATTAAGCAGTTCTGATGTTCATTAAGAAGACGCTCTACTGCATATAAATCGTATTGCTTCCAGTAATGATAAACCCCTACAAAACCTTCATTTTCTGCTATTTGTTTTTGTTTCTCTCGACTCCATCCTCTTTCTTCATAATATTTCCAGCGCAGCCGATCCATAGAGATCTGAGGAAAGTCAAGTTTTTGAGCCAATAGTTTGCCAATCGTGCTTTTTCCTGCTCCCATTGGACCAATCAAAATGATGTCGGAGATATGAGGATCGATCTGAGCCAGGATTTCCTCACTGGTTTGCTCTGGAGTTTTGTCTTTGGTATAGAAAGTATACTTTGCTAAATCATAATTGGAGTGATGCGTGATGAAATGTTCGTTTATTTCCTTGCCGTTAATGATAACGCGATCGCGTTCCTTTAATATTTCTAGGGATTCTGAGACATCCTCTGATGGCAACAGTAACACCACATTACAAGCCTCTAGAACTCGACTAACCCGTTTGAAAAGCTCATCATCATCGTAAACTGATTGTAATGCTCCCAGCTCGATTACATAGTTGGAATGCTCGGCAACACCGCGCTTGATCGCATGAGCCTCAAAAGGCATCATATAGTTGTAAACTCCATCGGCTTGGTTCTTATCCCAGGCTTGATCGCGTAGTTCTTCCTTATAGCCTATCTCGTGCCAGTACTGCTCAGATACTTCCCATAAATTAATAAAAGGTACTTTTAGCTGCAATGCTAACAACTTCCCAACAGTGCTTTTACCTACAAAACGAGGACCAATCAGAATAATTGGCAGTTTTTTTGAAGTAAGCACAGATTGCTTGCAATCATTTACGTTATTATTGGTTGACATAAAAAATTTTTCAAGAACTACAGCAAGGAGTGTTGAGTAACGTGAGTTCGGAGTTCGGAGTTCGGAGTTCGGAGTTCGGAGTTCGGAGTTCGAAGTTCGGAGTTCGAAGTTATGATTTTTTCCTCGAACTATGCGAGATAAACAACGAGATAATCAGGAATTCAGGCATCTATCAAACTGATAAATTCTGATAAATTCCAAAGTTTTTAGCTTGATCGAACTCAGGTTGAATAGTGGCAAACGGTAGGAAAGTTTTGCTCGATCGCAGCCAAGATAATTTAACGTCAGTTCGGGTTAAGACTATTTTGCTACTCATTTTACGAAGGAATGGGAGTTCCAGGTATCGAGAGAATAAGGGTTTTAGCTTATCCCGAACTCAGGTTAATTTATGGCGATTAAATTAAAGATATTTAGTCTTCGTGGCGAGATGATCGCGCTCCGTCAGCATCTTTGAAGCACATATTCGCCTGAAGGATCTTTCTGCTTCAGAGCTGATGCCTGTCCGTTTTCCATAACAAATTCGAAGGTCATATCAGAAAAACGCTGGACGCGAAATATAAGATTTTTGTAGGGAATAAGCTTTTCTTCTGGTTGTTCTGGAACTGCTAGGTAGAGAAAATTATCTTGTTTTAGAACAACCTTAAACTTAAAGTCGGTGGGTGTTTCGTATGTTCCTGCAAGCTTTGCTAAGAGTTGTGAGTCCAGAGTTTCAGGCAGACGGGTAAATATTTCTTCTGCCTCACTTATGGACATGGCTGCTCGAACAATGTCACCTTGAGGATTGGTCAGGAAATTTACCGATCGCTTGCCATAACGCTCATCATCTGGGGTATCGAAGCGATCGTAGTGAAAGTGACTTAGAGGAAGATTGATCCTACCCAAGTTGAAGTGAAGATTATTATCTTTCATGGCGATCTTGAGAATGCCATAGGCTGGATGTTCATATTCACCAACATAATCGGCTAGAGAATGGGAAGGATTGGTATTGGCAACTCGATCTTCGCCGGCTTTAGAACGCGCTTCTTTGCCTGCTTGTTTAGCCTTGAGTCTTATATCCAGCCAGCGATCGCTCCAAGGAGTTTGCTCTAGATCTAACAGACGTTCATAAACATCATAGGTGACGATATCGCTTAGGGATGCACAATGATCACCGATTGCGAAAACAATTGCGCCGAGTTTCGACTGAGGGAGAAAAGATATCTGAGAGTGAAATCCATCAATAGCACCCCCATGATAGGTCAATAAATGTCCTCGATAAGCTACAGTTTCACGACCCATACCATAAATAGGGTTAAGCAATTCCCACCAGTCATAGGTTTTACCTAATACATTGGACAGAGCGATCGCTGGTTCCAGGGTAGCTTTGAGTATATTCGCGGAGAGAACTTGCCGATCAAAATACTTTCCATCGTTCATTAATGCCATGAGCCAATGGGATATGTCCTCGATATTAGAAATAATCGCTCCTGCGGGAGCTACGGCTTTAAACTCGTCATAGTAGGGAATTTGATAAATTTCATCACTGTCTCGTTTCTCGGTAAACGGGACTCCAACGTCAGACTGCTGAACCATCTCGGCAACAGTATAGACTGTGCTATGCATTTCTAAAGGCTGAAATATTTTCTCCCGGACAAATTCTTCCCAAGTTTTTCCTGAAAGAAGTTCGATAATATAACCAACAGCAGCATACATCAGGTTATTATAGAGGAATGTCTGTCGTAATGGTGCCTCTGGTTTTAGGTATTTAAGGCGATCCAAGATATCCTTACGAGTTAATGAGTCCTGGTGATACCAGATCCCATCATGGCGAGTGATACCAGTACGGTGAGCAAGCATATCCCGCAGGGTTACAGTATTATCTAGCTCACGGTTATAAAAGCGAATTGTCGGCACGGCGTCGCGAATTGGTTCATCCCAGGTTAACTTACCTTCTTCTACCAGTATTCCCGCAGCGATCGCAGTAAAAAGCTTGGTATTGGAACCGATGGAAAAGAGTGTTTTCGGGGTAAAAGGTAACTTTTCTGCGTAGTTGCGATCGCCATATCCTTGAGCAAAGACTAGCTTATCTTCTGCCACAATTCCGACACCAACTCCTGGTGCATTCCAGTCTTGGAGGAGCTTCTCCATATAAGCATCAAAATCTTGAAGCCGATCAACAATATCTATATCTTGTAATCTATTCACTGTTTTTTTCTCTCATTAGTATTAAAATTGGCTTTACTATGCTTTTGTTTGAAAAGCGTTAAGTGCGATCGACTTTGGCTTTCAATAATTTTTGGGATTTAATTCACTTTTAATGTGTGATTATTTTTTTACCTGTCGATGGCGATGCATTTATTTCTGACCAAACGGCATATTCGTTACCATTAGGATCGCTAAAGTGAAAACGTCTGCCACCTGGAAATGAAAAGATAGGCTTGACAATCAAACCACCAGCATTCTCGATCTTTGATTGAGTTTGCTCTAACTCTTGGCTATAAAAAACTACAAGTGCGCTGCCATTTTCAGTAGAGGCAGTTAAATCGGATTGGAAAAAGCCACCGTCGATACCGGCATTGGAAAAAGCTGTATATTCAGTACCATAATCTTCAAAAGTCCAACCGAAAACTTGAGCAAAGAAAGCTTTCGTCGCTTCTATATCTTTGGCGGGGAATTCAACGTAATTAATTTTTTCGTGTTTATTCATTACTTTACTCTTGTTTTACTATTTCATAGGTCAGTTGAACAAAACCAAAATTATAGGTTTTGGTAGCAATATGTCTGAGGAGAATATCTTGTTTTAAGTCACCGAATAAAGGAATTCCTTTTCCTAGAATTATAGGAATAACTGTAACAGTCAGATTGTCAATTAGTCCCTCAGCGAGAAATCGCTGGATGGTGTTTCCACCGTCAATATATAGCCGTTTAGCACCTTTCTCTCTCAGGCGATCGTACAATTCTTGGGGAGATTCTGATGAATGGGAAACGGTTTGAGCTAATCGAGCGGGAATTTCAATTTTATTACTACTTAAAACAATTACAGGTTTACTTCCGTATGACCATTGACCTAATGACAGTACTTGTTCGTAAGTTTTTCGTCCCATAATTAAGACATCAATAGACTCAATAAAGGCACGATAACCACAATCTTCACTTTCGGTAACAGTTGCATTTGCCCTATCTAACCAATCGAGTTCTCCGCCTGTTCTAGCGATAAAACCATCTAAACTAGTTGCAATAAATACTGATGATACTAGGCTCATTTCGCTATTTCCAATCAATTGTTAGCATATATCTCACAGTACAAAAAACTTGCCGTTATTAGCGATCTCCTCTTAAACTGCGCTTCCCCTGAATCGCTTTTTCCTTCAACAACTCAAACTATGGGAGATTGTTTTTGATCGAGCTGAAGAATATGACCAGTTGCCAAGAAACTTTCATTTCCACATAGTTTTCCTGTCTTGGTTTCGATGATTTCAAATCCCTCGCTTTGGTAAAGATTTTGTGCTGCGTTATTGCCACTTAGTACAGAAGTATAGACGACAGTTTTACAATTGGCGATCGCCTGTCTCAACAATCTCCGTCCAATTCCCTGTCGATAACGATCTGGCAAAACGTATAACCAAGTTATCCAGGTCATTTCGCTGTCTATGGCAACAAATCCTACCACTAGGTCGTTGTCCTCCGCCACCCAAACCTCTCCTTCAAACAACTCTTCATCTTCCGCTGTTTCTGCTAAGGAGAGAAAAGCCTCGGCACCGACTGACGCATTTAACTCATCTAGTCTGGCGCGATCGTGAATAGTAGCGATCGCATCCCAGTCTTTTGGTTGATATTTTCTTAGCTGTATCATAATCAATGCCGAACATAAGATTGTAGTGCTGAATTGGCGTTGGTGAATGCGTAATGCTATTGAGCCACGTGAGTTCAGAATTCGGAGTTAGGAGTTAGGAGTTATGTTTTTCTTAACGAAACAATCAGGACTCTAGAGATCTAGAAATTAGAAAGTTGCAAAATATTTAAGCTTTTTTCGCTACGTCGAACTCACGTTGAGCCTTTTTTGTATCAAGTAGAGAGGCAGTTTAATCCTACTAAGACTTCTTCGCCACAATAAACACCCCTTTTAATTTAAATACCCCTTTACTAATACTTTTACTCGGTTGCCAATGGTAGTCGATTGTAAAGCCAGCATCGGTCAAACTGTCTAACAATTCTTTCGTGGTAAAAACCACAACCGTCGGCATCAAACCCAAAAATTTTCCAATCGGCCTGACAATCTTAATCCACTTCATCGTATCTCCCAAACAAACCGTACTGGTGACGAAAAGTCCACCTGGTTTTAGCATCTTGTAAACTTTGGCGATTACTTCTTCCTTGTTTTCAAGTAAGTGCAAAATATTGAGTCCTAGCACCACATCCAAGGTGCGATCGCCAATACATAATTTATCGATAGTTAATTGTTCAAAGGTGACATTGGCGATTTTGTTTGCGATCGCTTTACTTCGGGCAATTTCAATCATTTTCGACGAGAAATCTATTGCCTGAATATGTTTAACGTAAGGTGCGTGAGCGATCGCGGTCGCTCCTGTCCCACAGCCAAACTCCAGCACTTCCATATCTGGCTTAAGGTATTTCCGTGTAACTTGCAGTTTTTTCTGATAAGCTGCTTCGTCAGCAATGGGTTGTTTAGAATAGCGTTCTGCGGTTTCGTCCCAAAATTTAACTGAATTGTTCATCACATACCCCGATTATTTAACTGATTGATTCTGCTGATATCTGCATTTAAGACGCGATCGTATTGCTGGGGGCACAACAAGCTTAGAGAAAACAACAAAATCAGCCCATAAAGCAGATATGGTCATAAAATCCTATATTTAGTCTTGCTTATAGCTGCGATAATTTCAGAGGATTAGTCTCATTATTGCCTCCTCTTCCTCATATTCCCCTGTCAATTTAAAACCTAATTTTTCATAGAAACCTTGTGGACTTCCCTCACCTTGAACAACACTTGTTAGCAGTTCAGTAGCATTCGGTCTAGTCTTGACGCGATCGATAAGAAGTAACAGTGCGCGGTAACCAAAGCCCATACCCTGATAACGAGCATCAATCATGAAACGCCACAAATAATATTCTGCTTTCTCTGGTTTATCCTCTAGCATAACAAAACCAATCGGCGTAGTATCAGCATAGATAGCTCTAAACCAAGCATACTTGGAGAAGTATGCTTGTGCAATGGACATGGCGTTTGATGCTACAAATTTCTGCTGCTCATCGCGAACTGAGAGTTGGCAAATCGTGCGAACGCTATCAGCTGTAATTTCACGAAGAGTTACCTTACTACGATCTGA
>JASJDX010000327.1 GCA_030064975.1 Pleurocapsa sp. MO_192.B19 | reverse complement strand
TATCTATAACATTGAATTAAAACCAGAGCGAGTGTTAGCTTTAGCCCGAAATGTACAGCCGGTTTTAGCTAAAGTGAAACAAGCGATCGCACTTTTTAACGAGTGGCTAGACAACCAGGCAAAATAATAATATAGAGAGTCAATCATGCTATTTTGAGTGTGAAGTTTTTTAAAGCATTGCCGTGACTCAACGCGATCGCGAAGATACTCGCTCTGCGCGATCGGTGGTTGCTTAACCTTATTAAATCTTACTTAATACTTACTTTTCTCTCACCATCAAACTTTAAGTAGATACATGACAATAGGATAAGGAGCGGGGCTTCCCACTCGCAGAGCTAAACTTTTAACCTATTTGCATCCCATCGCTCTACTCAAAGTTGTAAGCATGGGTCTTCCCACTCACAAAGATCAAAGTTTAATGAATATTGCTGTTATCGTACCCACTTATCGCCGTCCCAAGGATCTAGCTCGTTGTCTAGAAGCATTGAAAAATCAAACTCGTCCTGCTGATGAGGTAATAGTAACGGTAAGGGATACTGACGCTGAAACTTGGGATTTTTTAAAAGAGTACAACCACGAATCTCTACCACTCCATACCGTAACAGTGAAAGTTCCTGGAGTAGTAGCAGCCATGAATGCTGGTCTAGATGTTGCACAAGGAGATATCATCGCTTTCACTGATGATGATGCGGCACCTCATCCAGATTGGCTAGAAAAAATCGAAGCTCATTTTTTAGCAGATGAGCTTATAGGAGGTGTAGGTGGTCGTGACGTTCTCTATCAAAATGGTCAGTTAGTACAAGGAGAAAAGAAAGTAGTAGGTAAACTACAGTGGTTTGGGCGGGCGATCGGTAATCACCACTTGGGTACAGGCGAAGCTCGTGAAGTTGATATTCTCAAAGGAGTAAATATGAGTTTTCGACGAGCTGCTATTCAGGAACTGCGCTTTGATAAGCGAATGAAAGGTACAGGGGCTCAGGTACATTTTGAACTTGCTTTTTGTCTTGCCTTGAAAAGGGCAGGTTGGAAACTTATTTACGATCCAAAGATTTTAGTAGATCACCATTGGGCGCAGCGTTTTGATGAAGATCGGCGAGGCAATTTTAGTGACATTGCTATGGTCAATCGAGTACATAATGAGACTCTAATTTTACTAGAAAATCTATCTACTTTAAGACGTACTGTATTTCTTTTGTGGGCAATATTAGTCGGAACGCGAGCTAATCGAGGTTTTTTGCAGTGCTTGAGGTTTCTACCTGATGAAGGTTTTTTAGCAGGGAAAAAACTGCAGGCATCTCTTCAAGGAATATGGCGGGGTTGGCAGACCTGGAGACAAACAAGAGTAGAGAATATGCAGGTCGATGGAATTAAAGCTTGATATGAGCTATGGAAAGAAATTTGTGAGTCATTCCCCTAAAAAAAGATTTTTAGCAATACTGCAACCAGCACCAGCATGGACAGCAATCCTGGGATTTATATTCTGCTCTGTACTATTAATTCTGGCAGGTGCTGGCAAAATCTTGAACTTGGCTTTCCCATTAGGGGCTTTTTTGGTAGCAGTGTTTCTGTATTTTCGAGCTCCTATTCTCTATCTAGGTTTTACCTGGTGGATCTGCTTTTTGTCCCCTCTGGTTCGGCGATTGGCAGATTATAAAAGTGGATTTACTGAGCCAAGTCCCATACTACTAGCTCCTTTCCTAGTAGTTTTAGTCACTCTTGTTACCCTCTATCAACATCTTCCTAAAGCTCATCGGCAGGGTGGCTTACCTTTTATTCTCTGTTTTGCCAGTATTTTTTTTGGTATTTGCCTTGGAGTTGTGCAGACTTCACCTGTTGCTGTTATAACAAGTGGACTAAAGTGGCTGACTCCAGTTCTGTTTAGTTTCCACCTCTTTATAAATTGGCGAAATTATCCCAGCTATCGCCAGAATATTCAGCGTGTTTTTCTCTGGGGTGTATTGGTGATGGGAGTTTATGGAGTATTTCAGTATTTGGTAGCACCTGAGTGGGATCGATTTTGGCACATAAACTCAGGTATGGCAAGTATTGGAATCCCCGAGCCTTTGGGAATCCGAGTGTGGAGTACGATGAATTCTCCCGGTCCTTTTGCATTCTTTATGATGGCAGGTCTATTGACGTTAATCAATCAGACAGGAGTTTTAAGTATTTCTGCCTCAGTATTTGGTTACTTGGCTTTCTTGCTATCACTATTGCGTACTGCTTGGTTAGGCTGGTTTGGAGGATTGGTTATTCTTTTTTCTTCTCTCAAGTCAAAACATCAGATTCGTTTAATTATTATTTTTATGGTAATGGCTATGTTGCTTGTTCCATTGATTAGCATGGAGTCATTCTCAGAAAATATCACTTCTCGTGTTGATACTTTGTCGAGTCTTGAAGATGACGGCAGTGGACAAGCAAGATTGGGTAGTTACGATAGATTTTTTAGCAATCCTTTGATAGCTTTAATAGGAACTGGAATAGGAAATAAAGAGGTAACTGCGGCGCTCCAGATCGGAGATAGCGGCATTATAAGTATTTTTCTTGCGCTTGGCTGGTTCGGAGGAAGCTTTTACTTGAGTGGGATGCTCAAACTTATTTTTGAGTTGTGGCAGTTCTCTCACCGTAGCTTAGATCAATTTGTCAATATTGCCTGCAGTATTGCTATGACTATCTTATTTATGCTCCCTTTAGCTGTGCCCCATGTTGACATTATGGGTATATGCCTTTGGGGCTTTTTAGGTGTGGGTCTGGCAGGTCGGAAGTACTATCAGAACCAACGTGCCATCCAAATTAATCAGTTTTCACGAGAGATTTATAGTCAGTAATTTTAGTTTGGGAAAATTTGAATTTTATAGATCAGGAAAATTATAATGCTTTGTTTCATAATACCCGTAAAAAGTGCTCAAGTTTCAGGCTCATGGGAGCTTGTATCCAAATTATTTGAGAGAACTATCAAATCAGTTTGTAATCAGACTATTTCAGATTTTAGAGTCATTGTTGTTTGTCATGAAAAACCAAACATTGAATTTGAGCATCCCAATGTCACCTATATCGAAGTAGATTTGCCCATACCTACTTGGAACGATAATACAGATCATGCAAGCAGAGAACAGGATAAACAAAAAAAGATATTTACAGGACTAATTTATGCTCGTAAATTTAACCCCACCCACATTATGTTTGTTGATGCAGATGACTGTGTAAGTAAAAACTTAGCAGAATTTGTCAGCCAAAACTCTCAATGTAATGGATGGTTTATAGGAAGAGGTTATGAGTACAGAGATGGAAGCAAATCGCTCCTTCTCAGAAGAAAAAAATTCCACTTAAAATGTGGGACAACCTTTATTATTAGGTATGATTTAATTGTTCCCAAAGAAGACATTAAAATTGATGATATAGACAAGAGTTTCTTATATCATCAAAACATATTAAAAATAATGTCTAAAAAAGGGAGTTCTTTAGAACTACTACCGTTTGAAGGAGCTGTTTATGTAACCGAAAATGGAACCAACTATACTAATCAAAAGAATCTGCATTTAGAAGCACTGAATTCCAATGTTGAGAAGTTTTTATTTTATATAAGAAGGTACGGAAAAATTTTATTTTCTCGATCATTAACGAGTTCTATTCGCGAAGAATTTGGCCTTTACAATATTTGCTAGTTTTTGCTTTGTTTCCAATCAATATAATATTTATAACAGAAGGAGAAAAATAAATGGAAATAAAAGAACAATTTAAACAAGTAATAAAACCATTGATGAGTTCTTTGGGGTATGATTTTGACAATTGGGTGAGAACAATTATGAATCATGAATGCTCCAAACTTTTGAATGAACTTAATCCAGCACAATTGAATGCATTGGAAATTTCTGGTCATAAGTGGAGTCAAATAGGCTTTAAATCTTTTACCGAAGTGCATTACCCAGAGTTCGATATTTGCAAAGATTGTTTACCTAAAACTTTTGATGTTATTATTGCTGATCAGATATTTGAGCATTTACTTTGGCCTTATCGAGCAGGGAAGAATGTGTATGAAATGCTTGAGCCAGGTGGATATTTTCTGATTACAACACCTTTTTTAATTCGTGTTCACGACTTTCCCATTGACTGTTCTAGATGGACTGAGCTTGGCTTAAAATATTTCCTTGCCGAGTGTGGTTTCCCACTTGAGCAAATTAAAACTAATTCCTGGGGTAATCGTACATGTGTCAAGGCAAACTTTAAGAAATGGGCACATCAAGGATGGTTTCGTTCGCAACACAATGAACTAAATTTCCCAGTATCTGTTTGGGCACTAGCTCAGAAATAGAATGGACTCTTAATTTGTTTTTCTGAGATTAATTTTTTCAAAAAGTCTTTTGAGTATTTTTTTAATTAATTAAGTATAAACTAACTTTACAACCTCAATAAAAGCGATGTTAACTAAATCAATTTCTTTTGTAGCTCGCTCATCTTCTGTCACACGTCTCTTAGCTAATTTTATCTATGATTTAAGTAGATATTTAAAATCATCTTCGGCGGGTGAACGAGTTGATACCAAAATTAAATTTCAGGCACTGATCGTTAAGGAATATCACCGAATTGAAAAGGGACTTGCTTTGAATAAACCGCGAGTTGGATTTGGCTCTGAAGTTGTTCAATCACTGTTATCGAAGCTACGTCAATATCAAAGAAAGTATGGTCTCGATGAAACAGGACAAACCGCACTCAATGTCCTGTTCGCTTACTATGACTTTAATCTCGATCATGGTCTTCGAGATGAACAGCTTTATCAAGAGCTTTTGGAACTGAAAAACACAATTCCCAACAATCAAAGCTTAACGAGCATAGGGGGTGTTATCAAATTGTCTAAACAGGAAATCTTAGATTCAGCCAAACAAGATCTTCGAGCTTTCTTTCAATCTAGGTATAGCATACGGCAATTTGCTTCAGATAACGTTGAGATGAGCTTAATTGAAGCAGCAGTGAAGATGGCTCAGAAAACACCGTCAGTCTGCAATCGCCAATCATCAAAAGTTTACGTATTCAGCAGTGATGAAGATAAGAGGAAAGCCCTTAGCTATCAAACTGGCAATCGTGGCTTTGGCGATCAAGCGAGTAAAGTGCTGATCGTCACCTCTGACTTAGGTCATTTTTTCCATATTGGAGAGCGAAACCAGTGTTGGATTGATGGTGGGATGTTTGCCATGTCTCTCGTTTATGCCTTGCATTCGCTTGGTCTGGGTACCTGTTGTTTAAACTGGAGTGTTACATACGACGTTGATCGAGCACTCAAAAAAGCTATAGGAATTAGGGATTCAGAGTCAATCATAATGATGATCGCAGTTGGTCATCTTCCTGACGAATTTAAGATAGCCCAATCTGCTCGAAAGAGTCTCAAAGAGGTGTTGATTGTAAGCTGAGCGTAACTATCTACATAAGAGAAATTTTACTCAATTCCGCTGTCAATAAAATTTCTCGGTCGAATAATAATTATTTATTTGAAAAAACTGTAAAGGATAAAAAGAATGAAAATTGGAATTATAACCTTTCACCATACCACAAATTACGGAGCAACTCTCCAAGCTTATGCTTTATGGAAAGCAATTAAGCAAAAAGGATATGAGGTTGAAATCATTGACTATCGCTCCTATAAAGTTGCAAGAGCTTTTCTAGGACTTTGCTTGCCTATAAGAAGAACCCAAATATGGAATAGCCAGTTTATCCCAAATTCCATTAAAGCTTGGAAAATGAGAAAATTTTTAATCGACAACATGGATTTAAGTCGAAAAAAATCTTATACAAGAGCTGGTTTAAAGAATTTTAGTCAGGATTATGATGTGGTGATATGCGGTAGTGATGAAATATGGCATATCGAAAGTAACCTTGTAGGTTTCGATTCTTCATTTTTTCTAGATTTTATTGACAGTAAAACTTCTCGTAAAATTAGTTATGCTCCAAGTTTCAGTTGGACAAAAGACTTGACAATACATAAACAATCAATATGTAAGTTAATAAGTGAGTTTGATGCTATTTCTGTTCGAGATAATCATAGTTTAAGTTTAATTGAAAAAGAATGTAATCGATCGGCACAAAAAGTATTAGATCCCACATTTTTAATCGACTTTAGCGAATTCAAATCAGCTCCCAAGATTAAAAAAGAATATCTTCTATTTTATTTTCCTAGAGATTTAGGGGAAAAGACAGAAACTTGGGTAAATTCATGGATAAATTCTGTACCTGAATTCAGAGAATTAGAAAGTATTTCTATTGGTTACCACAGCAAACTAGCTGATATAAATTTTGTAACAGCCGATCCAGAAGAATGGTTAGAATACTTTAGAAATGCTTCATATATTATTACTAACAGTTTTCATGGAACTATTTTTTCTCTAAAATTCAAGCGACCTTTTACTGTATTTACTGACCCAAATCATGTTAAGATCAAGGGATTATTAAAAACTATTAATTTAGAAACTAGAATCATAGACAAAGCGGAATGTAATTCATATCCTAAACAGCCTATGAATATTAATTACGATTTAGTTAATGAAACTTTAGAAAAGGAGATCGTCAAGTCTAAAAATTATTTATTCAATGCTATCGAAGGCAATAAAATTGGACAATTATCTCAGAAAGTCTTGTGATTTTTAGATAATAAATCAGAATAGTTTGAAATCGTCAAATGGGGTTTTTTAGAATTGCCAATTATCTGGCTAGATTAAAGAAAAATTCTCCTAGTAAATCATTTATGTCCAGCCTAAAGTTATTGTTTTTCGTCAATGGTTCTGAAGCAAGTGCTGCTGGTGTCCGTGCCAATATGTTTGCACAAAGACTGCCATCAGAATGGCAGATTCGCTTTAATTACAGACCTACTCCCAAATGGAAAGGTATTATTCCCTTTATCCAGTCTGCCCTGCACTTCCGACCCGATCTTATTTACGTTATGGATACTGCTTACACTGGTGTGTTAGCAGGGTCGATTGCCAAAAGGCTCATTGGCTGCAAATTAATAACTGACACGGGTGATGTCGCTTATGAGTTGGCAAAATCTTCAGGTAGTTATTCAAAACAACAATTAGCATTAATTAACTGGATTGAGCAGATGGCGATTACTAATTCAGATTGCCTAGTTGTGCGTGGTAGTTACCACAAAAGCTGGTTAGAAAAGCAAGGGGTACACAATGTCGTGTTTGTTCCCGATGGTGTAGATATGAATGCTGTCAAGCCAGTTGATGCAACTGCTATCAAAACAGAATTAGGACTAGATAACCACTTAGTTGTCGGTATGGTGGGAACGATGACCTGGTCTGAAAGACATCAAATGTGCTATGGCTGGGACATAATTGAAGCTTTAGGGCTGCTAAAGGATATGCCAGTCAATGCCCTACTTGTTGGTGATGGTGACGGTCGCACAATCTTAGAAAATCGCGTTCAGCAACTAGGAATTGCTAGCCGAGTTGTGTTTACGGGTCGAATACCATACGAAGATCTGCCTCGCTATTTATCAGCAATGGATGTCTGTGTTTCCACCCAGTCTAATGACTTAGTTGGCATGGTGCGAACCACTGGCAAACTACCCCTTTATCTTGCTTACGGAAAATATGTGGTAGCGACAGATGTCGGGGAAGCCAAGAAAGTCTTACCAGGTGTAGGCTGCTTACTGACCTATACTGGCGTGCGAGACGATACTCATCCCTCTCGTCTGGCAACACAGCTCGAAAAACTTGTAGACAAGCCACAGCATTTGCAGATTGCAGAAAAAGCGAGACAGGCAGCTCAAGATGATTTTGATTATCAAATGCTGGCAAAAAGAGTAGAAAAAGTATGTCGAGACTTAGTTGGCATGAAACATAATTAACAGCAGATTATAGAAAGAGGAAATAAAATTGAATAATTAACGAATTATATTTAATATTTATTAATTCAAAGAAGTATATAACTTTTTATCCTTTATTAATTGAGTAAATAATGAAGCCTAATTTCATCGTTGTTGGTGCTGCCAAGTCTGGAACTACTTGGCTATATAACTGCTTAGAAACTCACCCTGAGGTTTTCGTACCTAGACATAAAGAATTGCACTTCTTCAGTTATTCTCGGCAGTATAAAAAAGGAATTGAATGGTACGAGTCTTTTTTTCGCAATTCTCTAACTGAAAAGGCAGTAGGAGAAATCTCACCTTCCTATATGCCTAAACCAGAAGTTCCTTCCAGAATATATGCTTATAATCCCAATGTCCGTTTGATATTTATTCTTCGTAATCCTATAGAACGAGCTTATTCCCATTATTGTATGGCCATGGGAGTTGGAAAAGTCAGTCAAGATGTAAATATAGGGCTG
>JASJDX010000326.1 GCA_030064975.1 Pleurocapsa sp. MO_192.B19 | reverse complement strand
AACAACTTCAGGGCGATCGCCAAAAGCCCGAATATTAATTACAGGGTTATCAGGATTATTATTAACATCTACTACAGGAGCAAGTAACCAATTAATACCCACGGCTAGAGCTTCTTGTGCAGTTATGCTTCCCATTTCCCTCGCGTATTGCTCAGCTAAATCAGGGTTATTCTGATAAATCGCCCCCAAAGCCATCGGTGGAGGAAACCAAGTAGCCCCAGGAAAACGCTGCCCCACTCCTTCTTCAATATCTGCTGCGATCGATAAAGAAATATTTGCCCAAGACTGTAGCTGTTGCGATCGCCTCTGTAGCTCAACGCTGCTTCCCCCCAAAAGAATTACCCCACCCAAGTTCAATTCTCCTAGCCACTTTTTTAGTTGAGCATTGGAGGCTTCCCAAGCAGGGTAACGAATTTGATGATCGTAAAGATAACCAGAAGCGCGGACAACAATCATTTGAGCAATTTGCTCTTTTAAAGATAAACTTTGCCAATCTGGTAATTTAAGCACGGTATAGAAATTATGATTCTTCGCCTAATTCTACTTTTTCTGACTTAGCTTGTCTTTCTTGACTAATCTTGTTTAGAAGATGCAACATATTGTCTCCCCGTTCTAAAGAAGGATCTTGCAAAAACTTGACAGTTGGGGTTCGTCTTAGCTGCATCCGACTACCTAATTCCTTACGGACATAATTAACCGAAGACTCCAAGCCTGCCATTGTTTCGATTTTGGCTTCTTCTGTGCCATAAATACTGACAAAGATTTTGGCGTGTTGTAAATCTCCCGAAACATCAACATCAGTGACACTTACCATTCCTGCGCCAACGCGATCGTCTTTGATTTCAGTGAGTAACATCAGGCTTACCTCTCGTTTAATTAAAGCAGCTACGCGAGCCACACGACGACTATTAGCCATAATCTTTTCCTTATACTGATAACTTGTGAGTTAGTTCGTAATTTTACTAACCCATTGTAAATTGTAGCTATTTATCAGCATAAACACGAGCAACCTGGGCTTCTTGTTGAACTTCTTGTGGAGTAAAACGAAGACGATAAATATCGGGATTACGTGACTTCCTCCCGACGTTCATCGCAAAGCGATAGAACGCGGGCTTCCATTATCGCTAATGGATCTTGCTCCCCTGGCATCCAAAGATGTGTTGCGCCACTTATCTAGAACAAAGTTCCCCGACAGTACGACTTGAGAGCCAATTTCTTGCTTTTCGCGAGTCCCGCGATACGTTTCTTCGCCTCGGTTACAGATTTCCTGACCCGAAGCTATATCTCGCTCGACAACATAACCGCACTCTTTACACTCACTCAGTCAAACGCTTAGATCTTTTCTCACTTCGGTACGACAGTTGGGGCAAACTTGACTCGTTCCGCGATGGTCAACTCGACCTACAAAGACATTTCTTTTCTTGGCTACGTACTCTAGTATGTCTCTTTGCTTGCCGAAAGCAGCATCGATCGTGTGTTTGCCTAGCATTCCTTTTGCCATAATACGGAAATCACAATCTTCTACAAAGATCGTGTCTGCGATATCACAGAGTTTATGGGCTAGTTTGAACTGATAGTCAGTCCGTCTGAATGCTATATAGTTGTGTTGTTTGGCTACTTTGATTCTCGCTTTCTCATAGTTTTTTCCTCGTTTCATTTTTCTCGACAGACGCTTTTGTAGCACTCTCAGCCGACGATGGGCTGTTTTGAAAAATTTAGGTTTAGCTTCTGTATATCCGTCACTTGTTGCTACATAAGATAACAACCCGACATCAATACCGATGCTGTGACCGTGAGGTACGGGACTAGGAAGTTCGAGATCTGACTGGATAGCTACCACCGCAAACCAACCGACTGCTTTTTTGACTATCCTGACTTGCTTGACTACAAACCCCTCTGGTATTGGTCGGTGCAAATTGATTTGTACCTTACCTAGCTTGGGTACTTGTATTTGCCAATCACTCAGAGGGTTAGTCTTGAACTGAGGAAACAAGATAGACTTCATCTGTCCGTACTTCTTGAAGCGCGGAAAGCCGTAGCCTCTCGCCCTAAATGAATCCCAGCTATCATGCAGTCGTCTAATATTAGTCTGCAATACTTGAGACGGTACGGATTTGAGTCTAGAAAATTTCTTTTTTGCCTTGGGTAAGTTGTTTTGCTGTTGGTGATAACTAGGAAACGGATAATCCGCAGCCATAATATATTCTGATTCCAAACTGCACCTATCTATCGGACACTTACGACTAGCTATCCAGTCTTTCAGTTCTCGTAGTGCGTAGTTATAGGCAATCCTGCACGTCTCCAACCACTCCGACAGCAGTTCGATTTGCTGTGTGTCGGGATATAGTCTATAGCGGTAGTTTAGAATCATGGAAGTATATTACCATAATTAATTGGTAGTGATAAATGTATAGCTGCAAGGCATCGAGCCTCTTGATATACTTTAGGGAGTCCATGTATCCCGACGCTGATTCTACCGAATACAGCGCAGAAAGGCGCATAGTTCGCCGAATCTACTTATAGCTCCCTCAAACTCCCTCAAATGTTAAAAACGGGCTTGTTTTCGCAATAGTTCGGGTATAGTCAGGTTGAATTGAGACTGTCCCTCAAACACTGTCCCTACTTCCCCTTGATGAAAAGTAACTTTATCGATGTTATAGGCTTCCTCTGGTAGAGGAACATAACCAACTTCACGAACTTGCTCTGGTGCTTGGGAGAGGTAGAAATCAATAAATTGTCTCAGAGCTTTATTTTTCTGTGCCGAAGCAACATTGACGTAAATAAACAAAGGACGAGATAGAGGCTGGTATTGCGCCTGTTCGACGGTTTCCTTACTCGGTAAAACTGCCCCCTTACCGCTATCGACTGCGACAGCTTTCATCTCATTTGCTTTTTGTTCGTAATAAGCTAACCCGAAGTAACCAAGGGCATTGGGATCTTGACTTACACCCTTAACTAAAACATCATCATCTTCACTGGCAGTATAATCAGTTCGACTTGCCCCCGCTTCTCCGACTACAGCTTCGGTAAAATAATCAAAAGTTCCCGAATCTTTGCCAGGAGCATAGAGATTGAGCGGTTGATCGGGAAAACTAGGTCTGACCTGATTCCAACGAGTAATTTTCCCTTCAGCATCGGTTGACCAAATCTTGGCTAATTCCTCAATAGTGATACTCTCAAGCCAATCATTTTGGGGATTAACCACTACTGTAAGTGCATCAAAGGCAACGGGTAATTCAATGTAACGAACTTCTGAGTTGTTACAGGCTGCCATCTCATCTAGTTGGATCGGACGCGAAGCATTATTAATATCGGTTTCACCGCGACAGAACTTATCAAAACCCCCACCTGTTCCAGAAAATTCAACTTCAATATCTACTGGTTTCTTGTTACTGGTTTGATACTCTGCGACAATTTTTTGCGTGATGGGATAAACGGTACTAGATCCATCAATTAAAATTGATTCAGTTTCTTGAGCAGCTAGGGGAGTAGCAACAGCTAACATTGCTGTAATCACTCCTAAAGCTATAAATTGAGATAATTTTATCGGTATTGGTATTATGTCTTGAATATCCATCTTTACTTGCTCCACTAACAATTCTGTTTATCTTCAATTCGCTAGTAATTAACCAAAACGACCGCTCACATACGCTTTAGTCCCTTCCTCTTGAGGATTTTGAAAAATTTCTTCGGTGCGATTAAATTCTCCTAAATAACCTTGGCGGTCTCCTCCCTCTACTTCAGTGACGTTGAAAAAGCCAGTATAGTCTGCAACTCGTGATGCTTGTTGCATATTGTGAGTAACGATGACGATGGTATAATTTTCTTTCAGTTGATTAATCAATTCTTCTACCTTCAAGGTTGAGAGCGGGTCTAATGCCGAACAAGGTTCATCCATCAAAACTACATCGGGTTGTAGGGCAACTGCTCTAGCAATACATAATCTTTGTTGTTGTCCGCCACTAAGATCTAAACCACTCTGTTTGAGCTTATCCTTGACTTCATCCCAAATTGCGGCTTGTCGCAGCGATCGCTCTACCAGTTCGTCCATATCTCCTTGATAACCGTTTACTTTAGCTCCAAAAGCAATGTTGTCATAAATTGATTTGGGAAAAGGATTTGGTTTCTGAAATACCATCCCAATTTTTCGTCTCACCTGAACTGGATCGATATCTTGACCGTAAAGATTTTGGTTATGGTAAGTAATTAAACCCTCTAGGCGAAAAATCGGAATCAAATCGTTGAGACGATTGTAGCAGCGCAATAAAGTACTTTTGCCACATCCTGAAGGACCAATAAAAGCCGTTACTTTATTTTTAATAACATCTAAATAAACACCTTTGACAGCCAGAAAATCACCGTAATATACATTGACATTCTCAGCTTTTAAAACTATTTCATTTTGATTAGCAGTTGTTTGTTCGTCAGCCATAATAATTCACTAATATACTTGGAGGGTAGAAACCCGAATCATTAGAAATTTATCTAGGTTGGAGCAAAAAATGGCAGTAAACTTTAACTACTCTAATAGAGGGGTACTGTCGTCTAAAGGTTCGTGCAAAACTCGGTAGTTATACTCCATCCAACTTAATTCTTAGATTATAAAATTTCGGTTAAGTCCACATTAAGCAATCTTTATCGATCGCCGAAAACTCTAATAATAAAATGCTAATGAGTTATAAAATTCTCCATGTTCATCGATGTTTTGCTCGACTCACTACAAAGCACAAAAATTACACTTTAGATTGCAAGTTGGTATCACAAGTTCCTCAAGTTTTCTCTCGATAATAAAAGACATAAAAGGCAAGTATTCTAGCGAGAAGTATTCTAGCGAGAGTTTAAACAATGCTGACTTATCTTGCGCCCAATCATAGCTTTAGTATCAATAAACCTACAGAGCCAAAAGTTCTGCTCAATGAATTACAAAGAATTCGTCAAACTATAATTCATGAAGGAGGAAAAATTTTTCGTCAATGGCAGCCGTCGATCACCCGTCAGACATTTAAAGATAGTGCTTTAAATCTTGCTTATTATTTGGCTTTAAGACACGAGGATTTACGCCAATTACAGTTAGCACTGATGCCTTGGGGTTTATCTTCCCTCGGACGCATCGAAGGGCGAGTTTTACCCAACCTAGAGGCTGCGATCGCTACTTTGGGTGCGGTATGTCACCAAGACCCTGCTCTTTTGCCTCAACGTCCATCTTTAGAGGCTTTTTTTTCGGGCGAGCGCCTTTTGAGTCAACACACGGAAGAAGTTTTTGGTAAGTCCTTAAACCAGCGTCAAGTCAGGATTATGGTCACTCTACCAACGGAGGCTGCCACAAATTACCAGTTGGTACAAGAATTAGTCCAACGAGGAACGGACTGTATTCGTATCAATTGCGCCCATGACAACGCAGAACAGTGGTTAGCAATGATTAACCATCTCCGTCAAGCGGAAGTAGAAACAGGACGTGATTGCAAAGTGTTTATGGATATCGGCGGACCGAAACCTCGCCTGGGAACTGTCTTGCCAGCCAAAAACAAGCAACGTGTACATCAAGGAGACAGATTGTTATTAAGCAAAAAAGTACCAATCACTGCTGATGCAAAGATATTTAAAGCCAATTGCACTATTCCCGAAATTTTGTCACAACTAGAGATCAATCACTCAGTATGGATTAATGACGGCAAAATTGGCGCGAGAGTAAAATCCTTATTACCCGAAGGGGTTCTGTTAGAAATTACTCACGCCAGAACCAAAGGCGAAAAACTTCGTCCCGATAAGGGCATTAATTTCCCCGATACTATTCTCCATCTTAGCCCTTTAACTAGCAAAGACCAACATGATTTAGACTTTATTGCTTTGCATGCAGACATTATTGGTTACTCTTTTGTTCAGCAAGCTACGGATATTGAACTACTCCAGCTAGAATTACAAGCGCGGTTGTGTGCAAATTGGCGCAAACCAGCTATAGTGGCAAAAATTGAAACTCCCGAAGCAGTTAAAAATTTACCCGAATTAATCGTCCGTGCTGCTGGTAAGCAACCTTTTGGGGTGATGATTGCTAGAGGAGATTTAGCAGTAGAAATTGGTTATCAACGTTTGGCAGAAATACAAGAAGAAATTCTCTGGCTTTGTCAAGCTGCTCATGTACCAGTAATTTGGGCAACTCAGGTGCTAGAAAATTTAGTCAAAAAAAGAACTCCCTCAAGAGCAGAAATGACTGATGCCGCAATGGCTGAACGAGCAGAATGTGTCATGCTTAATAAAGGTGCTTATATCACTGAAGCTGTAACTATTCTCGATGATGTTTTAACCCGCATGGAGGCGCATCAATCGAAAAAAACACCCCAGTTAAGAGCTTTACATTCTTGGTAATGGAGAAGGTCTTCGTTAGTAGTAAAGGTTATTTGAATTGAATAGAGGACAAAAAAAATGGCAGAAGAATTCAACAAGATCAAAGAAAGCTTTTTATATCCCATTGGTAACTATCAAGTTAAAAAGTTTTGGAAACAGTTCAAGCAATCCAAGAAAGAACTGCTAGACAATACAAAATTTACAGCCAATGAATAATCGGATATCAAAGATGAGCGATAAAGATCGAGCTGTGACATTGGGAGAATGGGCTAATATGGCGATCTCCAAACACACTCGTAAGATATTTAAGTACGAAGCTGGGGTACTCGAAGATAAAGATCCAGAAGACCTACATCAAATGCGGGTAGGAATGCGACGTTTACGTAGTGCGATCGCTAGTTTTGCTGTTGCTTTAGATTTACCCAAGACAGTAAATGAGAAAAATATCGCTAAAATTGGACGTTCTTTAGGGACACTTAGAGATTTGGATGTTTTGTTAGCTGCTTTAAAAGATAACTACTAACCATGTTCCCCAAAACGAGTCTTCGGCGATCGCTATCTGCAGAGAGAGCGTTTCATCCGAATTCAAACATTTGCTGTTTTTGACCAAAAAATGTCTAAGATTGTGTTGGTCGTGCCATATCCATAAAAATATTTTGCGCGCTACGTTCTGATTCATCTGCTTGGGGATGACGTTGGCTATAAGTCCCATCTGCTTGTAATTCCCAAGCATAGCGATTATCGGATAACATAATTTCGAGAATTTCTTTCAGCTTATTTACCAAGTCTGGTTCTTCAACTGGTGTAACTGCCTCTATCCGACCAGCAATTCTCATTTTGAAAAAGAATAGAGAAAAATTTTGTAGAAAAAAAGGAAATGGGGAAGCGAGTTAGCGTAAATATTACGCTAACTACGCCTGTCGAAGGAAAAATCTTGATTAATGGCAGAGAAAAATTTGTCAAATCTTATAAATTATTAAATGTGGCTATTATTAATCAAATAAAATGGTACAAAAGGTTGCAGAAATAAAAATCAATCAATTAATTCATTTCTTAATTAAAGGTAACCGTCCCAGAAGGTAACAATCAAATAGGAATTTGAGAGGAGATCAAGTTTGTGGGATTAAAGATGGAGCAGATAATCCTAATCGCTTGTTAAGACAAGCCTCGGTGAGATAATCCAGAGGATTACGCTGCTGAGCCTTAAGAGATGTGACAACAGTGAGAATCCGAGAAACAAATTCACTACCAGCTTGGGATTGAGAACCAAAACTAGTCCGCCGCCAAATGACTGCAGCACGAAGCGCTTGCTCCGCCAGATTATTAGTCGGTTCAACACCCTCAACAAACAAGAAAGTCCATAAAGCAGGTTCTACCTTCAATAACCGCCGTGCCGTGCGTACAGTTTTGGCCAATGGGGATTTTTCTTGGGGCGCAACGGGTAATGCAGCAGCGGCTTCTAACTCGGCCTTAAATCCTGCTCTTAATGCCATAGCTGCTTCAAGTAACTGCTCTCGACTCATGGTTCCATCTCTGACCCGATGCCACCAGCGAAATAAGCGATTTTCTCGTCGTAATAATGCTAACCCAATTTCTTGGGAGACCCCATCCCGTTCAGCGATAGCTGTTAAATCTCGCTTGAGATGAGCCCAGCAGAGTTGACGCTGCTCCACATCCACCCAATTATAGGCACTATAACAATCTGAGATTAAAATTCCTGGGAATTGTTCTCCCAACAATTCTTGAGCAGTGTTTTGACTTCTACTTAGTACAACCGAAAATACCTTGACCCACTTGGTGGCTAATAACCACAGCCAACCCCTGGTTTTCTTAGTATTTCCTCCATCTCTATTCCCCTGAGTAAAACTAGTTTCATCACTGTTGACTATGGTTTGTGTTTTGACATATTCCTGGGCTTGTTTTACTGGTTCTGCTATAGCTTCACTCACTTGTTGACGCAGACGACCGATGCTGCCTCTCGATATTTCGACGCCTAATAATGTTG
>JASJDX010000325.1 GCA_030064975.1 Pleurocapsa sp. MO_192.B19 | reverse complement strand
CCAGGAGATCTCAATCTAACTTTTAATTTGCCGTCGGTAGTTACTCCTGTTACTTTTCCCGGACAGTCGTTAAACACTACTTGTTTGCCTAAACTACTGAGAATTGCTAAGTAACCAGTTAATAATTGCTCAATTCCTACTGATAGATAATATTGATATCCCTGTATAATACCGTAAGCACTAATTGCTGCTAATTCTTCTAAAGATTTGATATCTTTTTGTGGTTTATCTTGATAATAAGATTCAAGATTTATTCCAATATCAGGAACATAATTACACCAATTTATCCCCACGCCAATAACTGCTTTGACTATCTTATTTTGGACATTACGAGTTTCAATTTTTATCCCCCCTAACTTACGTTGATTTAAAATTAGATCATTAGACCACTTAATAGTTACTGGTAACTGATAATGCCGTAAAACTGTAGCAATTCCCCAGGCTGTCGCCATCACCAAATGAGGATTTTTACTGATAGCCAGATCCAGATCAAGAGCAAGGGAAAGATATAGCCCTCCATCTGTCGAAACCCAACTATGTCCCCACTGTCCTTTTCCTGCGGTTTGTTGTAAAGCGATCGCACCTACGGGAGTTTCTACCCCACGATCAATTAATTGCCAAAGTTTTGTATTAGTAGAAGGAATACTGTTAAAGACATATAAAGGAATAGGTGTCGCAATTTCTTGTTGTCGAGTAATTATTTGACTTTGATTAAGTCTCTGCCAAAATTCTTGATATAGTTGTGAATTGAAAGTCAATTTTTTATTTACTATCCTGAAAAATTCTACAATCGATATTTTTTGCTAAATAACAATAGGGATGTTTCTTGGCAACATCCCTACGTAATTAATGTAATTTAAACTCCACTATATATACCAGCAGTTTTATAAGTTGTTTAGCTGGCGATATTTAAAACCGTATTTATTAAATTAATAATACGTTGGGTTTGATATATAATGCAGTGATCTTAAACACACTATCGTAGCCAGGCAGACTTTATTGGTCAATTATTAAGCTGCTGATTGCCAATATTTATAGGCTGTATAAGCCATTGTCACTACCCCAGTCATAATTGCCTCTTCATCCACCTCAAATTTAGGATGATGGAGAGGATAGTTAGTTTGACCGTCATGCCCCACTCCCAGACGGAACATACAGCCAGGAGCTTTATCTAGGTATACAGAAAAGTCTTCTGCACCTAGGGAAGGTTCGGGGAGAATTTGTACATTTTCGTCTCCCCAGGCTTCGCGGCTTGCTGCTTCTAGGATCTGAGTTAACATCTCATCATTTTGCACCGAAGGAACTCCTCTACGGTAATCTACTTGGCACTTTGCTCCAAAAGTTTGACAAGCTCCTTGAACAATATTTTCAATCCACTGGGGTAAATTAGCATGACTATCGGGATGAAGCGATCGCACTGTACCAACCATCCTCACGCGATCGGCAATTATGTTGTGCGCTCTACCGCCTTCTATTTGTCCAATAGACAAAACAATTGGGTGTAAAGGGTTTTGAGTGCGGCTAATCGCCTGTTGTAGGGTAGTAATTACTTGAGCTGCAATCCAAATGGCATCGATCGCCTGATGGGGACGTGCGCCATGTCCTGACTCTCCTTGAATAACAATTTCTAAATCGTCGGCAGCTGAGGTCAAAGCACCGTAGCGGATGCCTACCTGACGTGCAGGAATCGAAGGAAATACATGAACACCATAAATTGCGTCCACTCCTTCCATAGCTCCATCTTTAACCATCCATTTTGCTCCCTGAGCAATTTCTTCGGCAGGTTGGAATAGAAAGCGGACATTTCCAGGAAGACTATCCGATAGTTGGGATAACACCATAGCTGTCCCCAAACCCAAGGTAGAATGAACATCATGACCACAAGCGTGCATAATTCCTGAATTGTGGGAAGCAAAATCTAGTTTTGGATACTCTTGAATCGGTAGGGCATCCATATCAGTACGGATTGCTAAAGTACGGCTTTCACTCCCTGAACCTATTAATTCTCCAACTACTCCTGTTTTACCAACAGATTCCTTAACACTAAGACCGCAAGAAGATAAGACCCCCGCAATATAGGCAGAAGTTTGATATTCTTCTCCGCTCAATTCAGGATGGGCATGGATGTGACGACGAATTTCAATCAGTCGTGGGGCAAAATTTTGAGCAATTTTTTTGATTTCAGAGAGCATTTAGTTTGAACGGCAATTGCCTACTTTTCTGAAGTATTTCCCAGAATTATTCTTGAGCCACAATAACTACAGTAATGTTATCAGACCCTCCAGCTATCTTAGCTGTATCAATTAACTCTTGAGCAGTCCCTTGACAAGACTCGAAATTAATCAGAGCATCTTGAATTTGCTCATCACTAACTTCTTCTGTCAAACCATCACTACAAATTAATAAGAGATCGCCTGGTTGGACTTCAAATTCTTGAATATCAATACGCTGGAGATCTTTACGACCTAAGCACTGAGATAAGACGTGTCTCCAGGGATGAAACTTAGCTTGTTCTTGGTTAATTTCTCCTGCTTTGAGAGCCATTCCTACCCAGGTATGGTCTTGGGTTATTTGTTCTAACTTAGACTCATGCAAACGGTACAAGCGAGAATCTCCTACATGAGCGCACCAAGGTTTACCCTCACGAAATATTAGCACTACTACAGTAGTACCCATATCTCCTCTTTCAGGATGAGTTTTTTGATCGGCAATGATACCCAGATTCGCTTTTTCTACTGCTTCTTTCAAAAGTACATTTGAAGATAAGGGAGAATCCCAGTGTTGTTTTAAATAGGCTTGAATCTCTTCTGTAGCGATTCTGCTAGCTTCTTGACCGCCAGCGTGACCTCCCATACCATCAGCTACGATGAAAAAACGCCCCAACTCGTCGTCGACAAAGTAATTATCTTGGTTGGCTGTTCTCACAACCCCTGTATCCGTAAGACCTATAAAGTGACGCTTCATAAACAGTTAGTCAGTAAACTGGAAAAAACCAAAGACACCGAAAATACCCTTGAGAATATTTTCAAGCTATGTGTCTGTTTTAGAACATACGGTCAATGCGGTCAAGACGCTTTAGTAACCGTAGCAACGCCCAACCAGGGACAAGAGCAATTATAGCAACGATCGCCGCTATGATCTTGTACTCACTAACCAGTAAGAGAGTAGCGCAAATCAGCAAAGCACTAAACAACACAGTATAGTTTGTACCGAGTTGAATTGCACTCAAACGACGCAACACCCGTTCTGATTCTATAGAGCGGACGCGGACTCGCAAATCTCCTCGTTCTAATTTATCTATTGTATCGTCGATTCGTCTAGGTAGTCCGAGGGCAGTTGTACCTACCTGTGCTGCCTGTCTACCTAATTCATCAAAAATTGTGCTGCCGTTGGAACTATTAGTATTACTCATAAGCTGCATTGCATAAGGTTGGGCGACTTCCATAAAGTTAAATTCGGGATCTAAACCTTTACCAACGCCTTCGAGGGTAGAGAAAGCTCGCATTACAAAGGTAAAAGTGGCAGGAAAACGAAACGGTTGACCATAAGCGATTTCATATAGGTCTTCACTAATGGCATCTACGGACTGTTCCTCAAAAGGTTTGTCCATAAAATTATCCAACATAAACTGGATAGAACGTCGTACTGAAGTCATATCCCCTGTAGGAACTAAAGCTCCCAAATTGATTAAGGAATTGACTACCATTTCACTATTTTTCTGGGCAATACCCATCAGAGTATCTATCAAACCTTCACGAATATTGTTTTCGATCTGACCCATCATGCCAAAATCATAAAATATTAAAGCTCCTTCGGTATTGACGGCAATATTCCCTGGGTGGGGATCGGCATGAAAAAAACCACCATTGAGGAGCTGTTGTAGATAAGCTTTTGCTCCTAATTTAGCTAGTAACTTACGGTCTAAACCAGCAGCTTCAATTGCTTCATAGTGGCTGATTTTAATACCTGGCAGATATTCTAGAGTCAATACTCTGGGGGTAGCATATTTCCAGTAGACACGAGGAACACAGACCCAATCTTCACCTCTAAAGTTACGGCGAAATGTGTCAGCATTACGCCCTTCTTTGAGGTAATCTGTTTCTTCCCACAAAATCCGACAACATTCATCATAAACTCCGAGCCAATCGCGGTTTTTGCCCCATTTAGGATGGTTTTGAAAATAGCGAGCAATCTGACGTAGGATCGCTAAATCAACGGTAAATAGCTGTTTTAGCCCTGGTCGTTGAACTTTTACGACAACTTCTTCGCCGCTGTGTAGTTTAGCCTTATGTACTTGTCCCAAGCTAGCCGCCGCTAAGGGAGTAGGATCTAAACTTAGAAAAAGCTTGTTAATTGGTTTGCCAAAGTCTGATTCGATAATTGTTTCGACTTTTTCGTAAGGAAAGGCAGGAACACGATCTTGTAGTTTTGATAGTTCTTCGACATACTCAGCAGGAAAAAGATCCGCACGGGTTGAGAACAATTGACCTACCTTAATAAAAGTAGGCCCTAGTTCGAGAAAGCTTTCTCTAATCCAGATTGCTTGGGCTCTACGCCTGGCTGCCAGTTTTTCTGGAGTAAAACCACCACGATAAGTCCACTTACGATTATTACGCCAAATTTTAAACAGAAAGGTAAACACAAAAACCCAGATGTCTATGCGGCGGCGATTCCGAGAATATTTGGGACGATTCCAACGATAGGATTTGGAGGATACCATTAATCCAGTTTCTTTCCCAGGAGAGGTTGATTGAACAACTTCTACTAGGTTGTTTGGAACTTGAGCAGATTGGTTCGACCCGTAATCTATTGAGTTTTGATTGGGAAAAACAGGAGACACTGAGTTTTTAACAGAAATTTAACTGTGATGTTATTAGATTAAGTAAGATTAACTTATCTTAATAGTAGCGACTTATCGCCAAAAAAACTGAATTTAAGCAAAGCAATTCTCTACTAAATTAGTCCAGAATTAACTTAAACCAAGCAAGAGACCAAGGCAGATTGTTGGCACAGGAAATATGCCTAATAAAATTTATGTTAGTTACGATATTTCTTTAACTCAGCCCGTAAAGTAGCAATTTCGGCTCTCAATTGGTCGAGCATTGCCTGTAAATCTTCTGAGTGAGTATTATTAATATCAATATTAATTTTGCTAGAACTATTGCTAGTAACATTACTGGGATAAGAAGTATTACCTGCTGCTTGTTCTGCCCGCAACTGTACTTCTTCGATAAATTGTCTCAAATTTTCTCTTTGTTCGGCATCAAATTTCCCTAGATCGCTCATAGCGTTGGTAAAAGATTCCTCGAGCTTGTCGCTCAGGACTTCGGCTAATGCTCTACCAAAGAAAAAGGCATTGGTTACAGGATTACTCATAAGGCAAAGTTTCTTTAAGGCTTTCGTAACAAATTATATCTCTAATTCTCGAAGCTATTTAGTCATTGACTATTTGCCATTAGCTATTATTGTTATCTGTAATATGTTTGCTCCCTTCTATTAGTGAGTTGTGAGGGGCTGACATAGGAGTATTTTTAGAAGTTATTACGAGTGGGAATAATTAATATCAAGCATATGTTAAGGATTGGTTGGCTTCAAATAATTCTCCGTAGAGGTATTAAAGTTTTTATTCTGGCTTTAGTTTTTAACTTCTTATTGATCTTTCCTCTGAAAGCGCAGTTACCTTTTTTACCGCAAATTACTTGGGAAACCTTTAAATTCAACCAAAATCCTGAAAATACTATGATTTCTGCCTGTGTTAGGCTCGATGGACGCTGTGTCTTTAGCATTTTGGATCAAAAGTCTAATTTGGCTCAGAGGATTAAATACACTGAAGAAAGACTAAAAGATATTAGCCGCAGCTATTTTAAACAAGATACTCAGTTAAAAGTTTATAGTCAGGAGCAGGGAAGCCAAGAAAATATTTATGTGTCGGTGGGCGATCGCCAAGTGCCTGTTATAACTCTGTACCCTAAAGATGCCACAGCAAGAGGAGTAAATCTTAAACACCAGGCGCAACAAATTGCTAACGAACTGGATTTTGGATTAAGAAGAGCTAAGGAAGAACGAAAACGCGCTCATCTGATTGAACAGGCTAAGTTAGCTGGAATCATTGCTTTATTTATTCTGTTGGGAGAATTAGCTGTTGCTGATGGGTTAAAACGCTTGAAGAAAGTCAAGACAAAATTACAGTCTGGTAATTTTTCTTTACCTCAGCCTTTTGGTGAATATGTTAATCAAGAACAAAAACTTAATCTCCGTTTGTTGCAATATCGCTTACTACAAGTTCTTCAAATAGGTCTGTGGCTAGGAGGAAGTTTATTGATTTTGAATTTATTCCCCCAAACGCGATCGCTACAACTTTGGCTAATTACTCTAATTAGAATTCCCTTAAGAATTACCTTAGTTGGTCTGGCTACTTATATCCTGATTCGCTTCAGTAATGTCCTGATTGCCAAGCTCAATCATACTCTAGCAGAAAACTACGTGATGACTAGGGATGTTAAGCGAAGAATGCAGGTCAGAATTATGACCATTACCCGTTTGCTAGGGGGAATGATCGCGATCTTCTGGATTGTACTAGGTATCCTTATTGCCTTAACTCTAATTGGGATTAATGTGACCCCTTTACTAGCTGGTGCAGGTATTTTAGGTTTGGCATTTTCCTTCGCTTCTCAAAATATTATTAAAGATGCTCTTAATGGCTTTTTAATTATCCTAGAAGACCAATATGCCGTAGGCGATGTAATCAATGTGGGAGAAGTCGGAGGATTAGTCGAAAACCTCAATCTTCGGATTACTCAGTTAAGGGATGGTCAAGGCAGATTAATTACCATTCCTAACAGTGAAATTAGAACAGTAGCCAATCTTTCTAGTCAGTGGTCAAGAGCCGAAATTGATATTCCCATTGCTTATCAGGCAGAAATCGATCGGGCATTGAAATTAATTAGTCAGGTAGCGCAGGAAATGGATCGAGAGTCCGACTGGCAAGACAAAATTATTGAAACTCCTGAAGTTTTGGGAGTAGACAATTTTAGCGATCGCGGTTCTGTAGTACGTATTTGGATTAAAACCGAACCTTTAAAACAATGGGAAGTTGCTCGTGAGTTTCGTCGTCGTTTGCAAAAGACTTTTGAGAAACATAATATTCCTCTACCCGTATCACAACAGAAAGTTTGGCTAGAAAGATAGACTTCTTGCACGAATAATTTTGTAAACGCTCAAATGATTTTTAGAATATGCAATTTAGAGAATTAATAGTAATCTCTGAAAGCTCTAAATTTCGTATTCATGCAAGAGATATAATTTAACAGTAACCAGTAATTAAATTAACCATTAAGATTAGTAGCTTAATTACTACTTTGTTGTTACGTTAAATTTAAGTCGTGTTAAGCGTAACTTTATATTTAAGCATCCCTGAGTCCGATAATATTAGATCAATAAAATAATTGATATTTTTTAGTTGATAAATTTATGGTTTTCCTGGTAATTATTGGCTTGATTATGGCAATAATAGCAGTACTTTTTGCTTTTCAAAATACTGACGTGGCGGCAATTAATTTTGGAGTTGGGCAATTTGAACAGTCTTTGGCAATTATCTTAATTAGTACTTTAAGCTGTAGTCAGAATGCATTCTATGAATTGATCGCCAATCGATTTAAAAACACAATTATCCTCAACAGTTTTTCGGGAATTACTGATTGCCAGCGATTTATTACTCTAGCTCTGGGTTTAAGAGGAACAGACGTGACAAAATATGCAGCATATTTACCGAATAAAATTACTGAATCTCCACTACAAAAGGTAGATGTAAACCTAGTGCAACTTAAAATGAGTGTTGGTGGCGTAATTGTTGATCCTACGGATTTAGTAGATAGCCGTATTATTCTAAAACAAGCAAAGCAAAACCTAAAACAGCCTTTAGAAAAAGGATGGAGTTTACTAGAAATTTCTGAAGTAACCAGCAAAACTGTTTAACTTCTAATTACTATTGCCCGAACTTTCTTCTTTTAACTTTATAGCCACAGCTGGTTTCAACCACTGGTCTATTATATATAGTGGAATTGCTTATGAATTCTTTACCAGAAAATATTTCATCTCAAACCAAAAATTCACGCTCATCAAAGTCGGATTTAGCTCCAATTGGTGATTTACTCAATCTTTTCTTAGATTTAGAGCGATCAGAGGGTGATTCACTTCCAGAAGAAGAGACATTAGTTAAAAATCTCAACTCATCTCCAGAAGCATCCAATTTAGATAAGCAAGAGACTGAGAAAGAAGTTCAATTTAACTCAGATAGCTCAAACTTTCATTACCCTGAAATGGATACGGGAATTGAGAGCCAAGCCGAACAAGAGATTAC
>JASJDX010000324.1 GCA_030064975.1 Pleurocapsa sp. MO_192.B19 | reverse complement strand
GGAATTTATATTCAAGAATATTTAGTCGAGAAAGGAGATAATACGGGTCCTTATAGTGCAGGAGCAATTTTAAAAGATCCTACGGTAGAAGTAGCTGTGTTAGAAACGGCAAGGGGAGGCATCTTGCGGTCAGGATTGGCTTTTGATAGTTGCGATATTGGAGTGGTATTGAATGTTGCTGCCGATCATCTTGGTTTAGGTGGTATTGACACCATCGAACAAATGGCAAGAGTTAAAAGTGTAGTTGCCGAAACAGTTAAACCCGATGGCTATGCCATTCTCAATGCCGATGACCCCTTAGTAGCGGCAATGGCGGAACAGGTAAACTGCAAGGTTGCTTATTTCTCGATGGATCCTGATAATCCCGTTATTATTGAACATTGTCGTCGCAATGGTTTAGCAGCAATTTATGAAAATGGCTATCTTTCTATTTTAGAAGGGAAATGGACTTTAAGAGTGGAAAAAGCCGTCAAAATCCCTATGACTATGGGGGGAATGGCTCCGTTTATGATTGCTAATGCTTTAGCTGGCTGCTTAGCTGCCTTTGCTCAGGGAGTTGATATCGAGCTTATTCGCCGAGGAGTACGCACTTTTCAGATTTCTGCTGAGCAAACCCCAGGCAGAATGAACTTGTTTGATTTAGGTGATTATCATGCACTGGTGGACTATGCTCATAACCCCCATGGATATAAAGCTGTAGGTGATTTTGTGCGTAATTGGCAGGGCAAAAGAATTGGTGTAGTCGGGGGGGCTGGCGATCGCCGTGATCGAGATCTAATCTTACTAGGTAATATCTCTGCTCAAATATTTGACCGTATCATTATTAAAGAGGATGAAGATCCTAGAGGTAGAAAACCAGGAGAAGTCGCTGATTTAATTGCTAAGGGTATATGTCAAGAAAACCCCCAAACTGCCTACGAAGTTATTCTCAAAGAAACAGAGGCGATTGATACCGCTTTAAATCAGGCACAAACAAATAATTTAGTGGTTGTATTTCCCGAACAAGTTAATCAAGCTATCAGTTTAATTAAGCAGCGGATTAAGAATCAAATAGTTTAATCCAAAGCGACTATTATCAGTATTTTTTTCCATAGCTAATTTAATTTCTGTGTAAAGAGAGATACTTTGGGGACTAAATAACATAAAAATTAAGTAAAATTCAGTTATTTCACCGTGCTTATCTCTAGGCAATCAAGATTATTTGTGTATATATAGAGAAAGCAAGATTTGAGATTTTAATTCTTATTTGCTTAGATGTCATTTTGAGTGAAAATTAGCGCGATGAAAATTAACCGACCAGAAAACGATTATATTAATCGCAATGTTATGGAAGTATTGGTTTCAGAAGAAATCGACAGACAAATTAATCGCCTTCCTAGTAATATCAAAAAGTTTATTAATCCGATTGAAGTAGCTACTTATGCTCTCAATAGATTGCCGGCATTATATGCTTCTTCTCAGCAAGGATTTAATAAACAAAAGTTAAAAGGACGCTCAGAACATAGCGTTCAAATTACCCAGCAAGTTCGTAAAGGATTTGCTGCAATTCAAAAAGATCTCTTACGTAGCTCTACTCCTTTAGTAGCAGAAATAGAAAGAGATATTAATGAAGATATTAAAGAGGCGAAAGAAGCTCTACGAGAACTAGCTGAATATTTACCAGAGAAAGACTTGTCTTGGAAAAATATAGTGAAGCTAGTTAAACCTTTATTGGCTGAACTTCAAGAGCAAGACCAAGCAGAAATCAATGCGAAGAAAGTTCGTTCTAAGTCTAGTATGATGTGGGAAGATTCTATTCATAAAAAATAGTTTAGTGCCAAAAAACAACAAGTTTATCAACTCTATCTAATAACTCAAAATTTAAGTTTGCTATTATTGTTTACTACTATCATTTATCTTATTTATTTAACTCAAAAAGCTAAAAGCTTTCATTAGCTTTCATTAAAATAAAAAGTAACGCTGTGCCATTGGTAAAATCTGTGCTGGTTCACAAGTTAGTAATTCCCCATTTGCCCTGACTTCATAAGTTTCAGGATTAACTTCAATATTTAACAAAGCATCATTTAATTTCATATCTGTTTTACTTAAATTGCGGGTATTACTAACAGCAACAGCTGAGGTTTGTAATCTAATTTGCTCTGGGATACCTGCATCTAGTGCAGCTTGAGAAACAAAAGTCAAAGAAGTTGCAGCAGTTGCACCACCAAAACTGCCAAACATCGGACGCATATATACAGGTTGAGGAGTTGGAATACTAGCATTAGGATCGCCCATTTGAGCATAAGCGATCGAGCCTCCTTTAATCACAATCTCTGGTTTTACCCCAAACATAGCAGGTTTCCAAAGACAGATATCTGCTAGTTTACCCTCTTCAATTGAACCGACATGATTAGCAATACCGTGAGTCATGGCAGGGTTAATCGTGTACTTGGCAATATAGCGTTTAGCGCGGAAATTATCAGCTTTTTCCTCTGTGGGAGAAGATAAAACTCCCCGTTGCACTTTCATTTTGTGGGCCGTTTGCCAAGTACGAATGATAGTTTCGCCGACTCGTCCCATTGCCTGAGAATCAGAAGCAATCATGCTAAATGCTCCTAAATCGTGCAAAATATCCTCCGCAGCAATTGTTTCGGCGCGAATACGGGACTCAGCAAAAGCCACATCTTCAGGAATACTTTTATCCAGGTGATGACACACCATCAACATATCCAGGTGTTCTTCCAGGGTATTGATGGTAAAAGGGCGCGTCGGATTAGTAGAAGAAGGTAAAACATTACTTTGGGCGCAGACTTTAATAATATCGGGGGCGTGTCCGCCTCCTGCACCTTCAGTATGATAAGTATGGATTACTCGATCTTTAAAAGCCGCGATTGTATTTTCGACAAAACCAGCTTCGTTGAGAGTGTCAGTGTGGATCGCTACCTGAACATCGTATTGATCGGCAACTTCTAAGCAAGTATCGATCGCCTTGGGGGTTGTTCCCCAATCCTCATGGAGTTTTAGCCCCATCGCCCCTGCTTGTACCTGTTCAATTAATCCTTCTGGTTTAGCACTATTGCCCTTACCCAAAAAACCCAGATTCATCGGGAAAGCATCCGCAGCCTGGAGCATACGCCAGATATTCCATGTTCCAGGTGTACAGGTTGTAGCGTTAGTTCCCGTAGCGGGTCCTGTACCACCTCCAATCATGGTTGTAATACCAGAAGCGATCGCTGTTTCAATCTGTTGAGGACAAATAAAGTGAATATGGCTATCTATGCCTCCTGCGGTCACAATATGCCCTTCTCCCGCCACAGCCTCGGTAGCAGCACCAATAATAATATCAACGTTATCTTGAATTTGAGGGTTACCTGCCTTGCCAATTTTATGAATCTTGCCATCTTTAATACCAATATCGGCTTTGACAATACCCCACCAGTCCAGAATTAGAGCGTTGGTAATCACCATATCTACCGCTCCCTCTTCGCGAGAAATTGGTGACTGTCCCATACCATCGCGAATTACTTTACCCCCACCAAACTTAACCTCGTCACCATAGGTAGTGTAATCCCGTTCAACTTCGATTAATAATTCCGTATCCGCTAATCTAACGCGATCTCCCACTGTAGGGCCATAAGTGTCTGCATATGCCCGTCGATCCATTTGATAGCTCATAATTTTTATCTTTTTTGCCGATTACCGAACCGCTAAATCTTTGATGATTTTGAATGAAGTAAGGCGATCTGCTTGGCAGGTGCGCTCCGCGCAATCGCTAACTTAAACTTTATGAAAATACGATCAGTTTATAGATTAATGGCACTAGAGCCGATCCTTAATACAAAACAGAATATATTAAGGATCGGCAATTTATATTTTGACCGCGGAAGGCGGTTAGCGCAGGCACCGTCCTGTCTTGGCGAGCATTCCCTTGCTAAGTCAGCATTATATGCAGCTAACTATGCGCCTTTGCTTGCGTTTTACGGAGTGGCTGTTGCCTGGGGAGATCCCAGGCATTTATACGCCACGTCCGACACTGAGTCTGACTTCTGTCGGCAAACGGCGCGTTGCGCTGCAGGGCGAGAATCCCCCAGCTCTTCGTCTTCGACGACTTGCCAGCTCTGCTGGCTGCTCACAGCTTCGCGCTTTACTTTGTCTGCTTTGCAGGTAGTATCTAGTAAGACCAATTTACTAAATGCCTGCTATGCATACAGCATGGACAATAAATTTTCATCTTTCTAACCAAGTTTGAATTTCTCCATAACTGGAAAATCCTACATGCGGCTAAAGCCTTTGGGTGTGGCTCTTTTGAAGTAATAAAGTCAAATAGCTAACAATCTTTCAGGGTCCTGAAACTTGTTGACATGATTGCGCTGGAATTCCTGCAGTTTGTGGAATTGCCAATATTCGTCCCAGTCCCCACTAGCTCTGAGAGCTCTCAGACGCAGTACGGCCTCAGCTCGGTCGAGTCGCCAGCGAGCCCCCGTGATATCCATGCGGTCATTCACTAAATGACGGCAAGTGCCTTCAATGACACCAGAGGCAATGGGGTATCCTTGAGCTAAATAGTCGTCATAGCGAAGATACTGGCAATACTTCAACAAATAGTCAGCACATTTGTCAGCGTTTTCCCGTGACCGCTGGGACAAATTTTGTTTCGTGGCACTTTGCTTAATGCCAGCTGCGACATCACTGGCTTTTCCTTGCAGTATTCTTTGGGCTTGCTCCTGCACCCAAGCCTCAGCGGCTTCGCTCCCCGAGGGGAAAAAGCAAAAAGCGGCTTTCCAGATATATTCCAAGACATGAATAAAATCGAGCACGATAGTCACCGGAACAGCCCTTTGTTGGGCATTTGCTTTGATCGTATTCAACTGATGTGGCTCTCCATCCACCAGCACTACCCACTCTTGTTGGTGACGGGGATCTCTCTGAAGAGCTTCTCTGAAGGCACTAGCAATCACTGTCTTAGCATCTTGACGGACGCTAGCCCACACCCGCTTGTCATGGATAGCTGGTCGCTCTGGGGGGTCCCGTTGGTCTCCGATAATATCGCTAGGTTGTCGCTTATATCTGGGCACACTATACACGGAGGCCACTGTAGCCATTCGTTTCCGTTGTCGCTTCTGACCAGGACTTAATCGAGTCTGACCCTTAGATGGGGACTTTTGGGCTGCTTTAGCCGTAGCTTCTCGCAAGTCTTCTGAATGCATCACAATGCCTTTGCCATCAGTGGTGAGCACCAACAGTTCATCACTCACTGCTGACTGAGTCACGCTCCGTTGAGCATAAAAGTCCTCAAAGTCCTGTGCTACTTTCACCGTGACCTCTTCACATTGCCGTTTGCCTACTGCCCCACCTGTGGTAGCAGCAATGGTTGTCTTAGTCTCGGCAAACGATACTTTGGAGGCTTCTGTGGCTACCCGACGACGCAGTTCATCAGAATACTTGTCTGTTGACAAATTCAATTGCCCGTCGGCTGGATAGAGAGCACTGAGCCCTCGCTTTTGCGTACTGTAACCTACTCTGGTCACCACCACTTCCCCAAATATGGTTTCTAGCTGGCGTTTGGTCTTCTTTCGTCGATGGGGACGCACTTCTCCATCTGCTCCCACCACCTCAGTTTGGTACTCTTCTTGAGCGTAGCGTAAGTCAAGATGACTCTGGAACAGACGCCTGAGTAATTCTGTACCATCTTCATTGATGTATCTTTCCACTTCACCATGCTCCCACCCTTGGCTATCGGAGGCACTTAAGGTCTTAATGAGCTGGTGATACTGCTCATGAGCTGGCTTAAAGTAGTCTTGTTCCTCTGATGTCGGTATCACTGCACGGCTCCGGTTGTGAATTGGGCAACGGGGAGAGACGACTTATCCGAGCCGACAGCTCACAAAATCTATAGGTCGATACCCCAATTCACCAGACAATAGCAGTGTCTTCTAAAAATCTCCTCATTTTGTTATCAAACTTTACTTCAAAAGAGCCACACCCAAAGCCTTTGTGGGTCGGATAGCTTCTGTTTGAGAAGAGCGATCGCTTCTGAGGGAATGGCCGCGGGTCTTCCTCTACGATATTTACTCAGCCACCTAGAGACCGTGGTGGGATGCCGACCTACCAAAGCTGCTAAAGGTCCTACACTGGTTGCTTGCTTCGTTTTTAGCCAATAGAGAACTTGAACTCGTTGTTGAGTTTTGGCACTTTTCTGTTGAGCCAATAACTTCAAGAGCGTTTTTTCCTATTCAACAATTTCAATCTTGAGAACTCCAGACATTCAAAAATTTCATATTAGAATCCTATTTTTTCAAAAATAGGAGATGTCAATTAGGCTAGATTAGCTGAGTAAGTATGAAAAGATGTAGTTAATTGCAACTTTTCGCAATCAATAGTTTCAGACAGGATTGAACTAATGGCTGTACCTGTATGAATCTCCAATTTTGCCATTACTGGAGCTTCAAAAATTAGACGTTGCCCAGGAAAAACGACTCTTTCAAAATACCAATTAGCAATATTGGTAATCCGAGCAACTTGTACATGAGTAGTAGCATTTACATAGCAGCAAAGGACGAGTTCTGAGTTGGTGCGATAAAGAGAAGATGACATTGTTTCAATTTTTCAATGTAGCTATGTGTAAATATGTAAGCGGATTATATGCTGTTTTATTAAAATTTGTGTTTTGAATCTTGGTAAAAAGCCTCAAATAAAAGGCAGCTGATATATAATAGATAGCCGCTTTATATACCTATAATATACTTACCATTTAGTATGAGGTCAGGTCTTGATCCCTAATATATAATAGACTGTTTTTTCTGAATATTAGGTGATTTTAGATATTTTTAATTGTTTACTTAACTAAACTAAGCTAAGCAAATAAATTAAATTTTAGCTTGATACATTTTTCAACTATTTAGTAAGTAGGAAAGTATTCTGTATTAATACTTATTATCTGGGGCTTGCTGAATTTGTAGCAACAGAGAAAACACTGATCCCCTATTCTAATATCCACACTATCTAAGTAAAAATACAGATGCAGATTGAGGTAAAATTATCTGTATCTTTGACTACTATTGCCGATTCAATGAACTTCCGAGAGTTGACGACAAAAAAATAAAGTTTTCTAAAATTAGTTTACAAAAATTATATATCTTAAGTTTTTACTTATATATATTAACACAACTCAAAAAACAGCAAATACTTAGTCAATTTAAGTAAGATAAATTCATCCCAAGTGAAATAAGAAGGTGGCAGTCAGAAGGATAAGTATCAATACAAATTGATTGTTTAATTTTCTGTTAAATGCAGTATTTTTGTATTTTTTTAAGCTCTCAGCTCTTATTACTCATCCTTTTGCTAAAGCCATCCTCGTAAGCGATAAATAAAAGTGCCAATATATTCTTTTAAAGCTTGAGTAGTACGATCTAAACTTTCAGTATCGGGAATATAACTCAAAATTCTTGATTCTGTACTAAATTGATTTTCGATTAAATTACGCTCGCTAATCATAAAATCTGTTGGTGCGGGGATAGCATTAATTCCCTGTTTTTTGAAAATTGCTAGCGATCGCGGCATATGTGTAGCAGAAGTAACTAGTAAAATTTGTTTAATGTTTTTTTGGTTTAAAATCTCCTTAGTGTATACGGCATTTTCATAAGTATTTAATGATCTTGATTCCAAAATCATGACATCGCGAGGAATGCCCATCAATTCCAAAATCGTCGCCATACTTCTAGCCTCAGAAGATTCTCCACCATACCACTGAATACGCCCGCCCGTCAGAATAATTAGCGGTGCAACTCCATCCTTATAGAGTTTGGCAGCATATAATAGGCGATCGCCTCGATCGCTCATGTCGGGTATAATTCTTGGTGGCTCGTCATTTCTAGTTGCTCCACCCAAAACTACTATGGCTTCAGCTAAGGGAAGATTTTCGCTAGGTAAATATTTCCACTCCAAAGACTTGACCAGATTGTTACTAAATCTGACGTTGCCAGTAGTCACTAAAATTAGGAAAGCCACCAAAATAGGCACAAAAGTCCAGCGCGAACGTCGCCAAAAAAGCCATAAAGCTACCAATAGCAATAGACAAGACAATCCCAAAGGATAAACAAATAGAGGTAGCAATTTAGACAAAAATAAAAAGCTCATGACCAATAGCTAAAAAGTTAGTTAGTTGTTACTTAACTACCCTATTTAAACCGCAAAATTAAAAACTAGAAACTTTAAAAACCTTACGACTAATAATGTTAAACTAGACAGGCTTTTAAAAATTCACACATTCAGGATTTCGGGTGTTTTCGCATCAAGAAAATGTCCCTGGATGGAGGATTAACCCGAAAAAGGAGTAAAAAAATATGCCAGTAGTTTCTCTCGCAGAACTTTTAGAATCTGGGGTTCACTT
>JASJDX010000323.1 GCA_030064975.1 Pleurocapsa sp. MO_192.B19 | reverse complement strand
GTTACTAAAGATGGAGTAGATATTTTAACTCTAGCTAATTAATATTCTGAACGACGAATATTAAAACAACACCAGTCTTTTCTCTTCCATAATGCAGCAACAGTCCATCCTTGTTGTTCTACAACATCGGCAATTTGATCGGCTTGAGTTAACAAGATTCCACTTAAAATTGCCCAGCTTTTTTCGTGAGTAATTTTATTAAATTGAGGAAATAAATCGGCGATGGTATCAGCAAGAATATTGCAAATGATGCCATCAAAAATTTCGCCTGTCTCAATTAATTTTTCGATACTACCATCGCTGACAATTAAAATGTTGCGCTCAACCTGATTTAACTGACAATTGCTGCGACAAGTCTTGGTTGCCAAAACATCAGTATCTACCGCGTAAACTTTTTTAGCACCGAGCATAATTGCACCTAAAGACAAAATTCCTGAACCACAACCAAGATCTGCTATTGTTTGATTGTCGGCATTTTCATGCAATCGCATTTCTAAAGATTCCAGACATAATTGGGTTGTGGGGTGAGTCCCCGTGCCAAAAGCTGCACCAGGATCGAGACGCAATATTAGTCTGTCCGATTTTTCTGGGAGAGTTTCCCAAGCTGGATAAATTAAAAACCGTTCACCAATTTCTGTAGGTTGCCAATACTGTTTCCAACTACTAGCCCAATCTTCTTCATCTATTAGATGCCATTGGGTTTCAGGAACGGATACCTCTAGTAATTTAGCATCTTGTTCTAACCACAAAGATAAAGCAGCTAAATCTAATAACTGAGTATTAATTTCGGGAATATATGTCCGAATCAATATATGCTTATCTATGGTAAGCTCAGAGTTGAAATTTTGTTCATTATCTAAAATTTCAACTTGAGTAGCTGTTCCTGAACAACCAAATTTTTCGAGTCGCCAAAAGACCGATTCTTCTAGAATTGGCTCGCATTTTACGACGATCTCCCACCAACGATTAGACATGAATTTCCTTAACTTATAGTTATATAGGGATGATTTAATTGAACCTTAATTAGTTTTCCTAACTATTATCGATTAACCGCTCATCTTGTTGTTTTTAATCAATGACTTTCAGTCAAAAGCACATTGATTCTCCACCACTGTATGCCAAGATTCTGGCTTTATCCACTTTTTATTTAATCCTATTTATAGGTTGCCCAATATTGCTCAATAATTTAGGTTTTTAATTTATTTGAATTTTATATATTTGGCAATAGGATTTTGAATTTTGCTCTATACCCTAAAATTGAAAAAGTTGGTGAGAAAACCCACCAACTTAACTTTACTTATCTCTATTGCAGATGACTATAAAATTATGAGTATGAAATATGCTCTCATGCTCAATTTTTTTAAGCTGATAATTTCACTGTGTAAGCATCCCTAATACCGTCTACTTTAGTAATCTCCTGTAAAATCCCTTCAGGTAAGGGATCGTCTAAACTGAGTACCATTACTGCCTCGCCTCGGACAATTTTACGCCCTACTTGCATACTGGCAATGTTCACATTGTAACTACCCAGTAAAGAGCCAATTTTACCGATAATTCCTGGCATATCTCGGTGCAAGGTAAACAACATATGATCATTAGGAGGAACATTAATGGGAAATTCATCTAGGTTAGTAATACGAATTTCTCCTTCACTCAGCAATGCTCCTGTAACGGAATGTTTACCATTAGCTCCTTGAGCTTCAATATGTAATGAACCACCTGAGTAGTCACGAGTTGAACTATCTTTGGTTTCAATTACTCGAATGCCTCTTTCTTGTGCTTCAATAGCTGCATTAACATAGTTAACCCGTTCTCTAAGTGCTTGAGATAATAATCCTTTCAAAGCAGCGACAATTAAAGGCTGGCTATCGTTACTGGCTAATTCTCCCTGTAAACGGATATTTAATTCGTCAATTCTACCGCCAGCTAGTTGAGCAGCCATGTTGCCTAAAGTTTCTGCTAGCCTTAAATATGGTCGCAGTTTTTCCATTACATCAGGATTTAACCCAGGAATATTAACTGCTGAACGAGCAGGAAGCCCCAACAAAACATCTCTAATTTGCTCGGCAACATCGATCGCTACATTCACTTGTGCTTCAGCAGTAGATGCTCCTAAATGCGGTGTCAAGACTAAATTAGACTCAATTTCTGTTAAAGGAGATTCTCCTAAAGGTTCGTTGTCGTAAACATCTAAAGCTGCGCCACCAATTTGCTCAGCTTTAAGTGCTTCTGCTAAGGCGGCTTCGTCGATAATGCCTCCACGAGCGCAGTTGATAATTCTGACATTGGGCTTCATTTTAGCTAATGCTTCTGCATTAATTAAATTACTGGTTTCCGCAGTTTTGGGAATGTGTAAAGTAATGTAATCTGCCTCTTTGAACAATAGATCTAAATCTACTAAACTACAGCCCAATCGCTCTGCTCTTTCGGTAGAGACAAAGGGATCATAAGCTAGCAGCTTCATATCCATTGCCCGTGCTACTTTGGCAACGTGCGCGCCAATTTTACCTAAACCAACTACCCCTAGAGTTTTTTTGTAAACTTCATTCCCAACAAATTTTTTGCGTTCCCACTTACCATTTTTGACGGATTGATTAGCATTGGGTATCTGGCGAGATAGAGCTAACATCATTGCTAAGGCGTGTTCGGCAGCAGCAATAGTATTTCCCTCTGGAGAGTTGACCACCACAATACCATGACGGGTAGCGGCACGAACGTCAATGTTGTCTACTCCTACTCCTGCACGCCCAATGATTTTGAGTTGAGTACCAGCTTCGATAACTTCTGCTGTAACTTTAGTACCCGATCGCAGCATTAAAGCATCATATTCGGGAATAATTTTGATTAGTTCTTCTAAAGGTAGCTTGGTTTTTACGTCCACTTCGGCTACTTGAGAGATAATATCGATACCAGCTTGATCGATAGGATCGGAGACGAGAACTTTTGCCATAGTCATGAATTGTAGTCTAATTCCCTTGAGTCTTGTTTTTTTACCCGCAAGCTTAATCTAAGGGCTTGAGATCGACGGATAGTTCGCAGATCTAAAAATTAATACCTCTAAACTTCTTGCTCTAGGTTGTTGCTTGAGTCAGCAGATTATTCTGGCTGCAATAGCTCTGTGCAGTAAATTATTGTAAAGCGAAAAGTAGTCTTAATTTTCCGATCATTGAAAAGATTTTGGATTTATTACAATTTCTCAATCCTGATTCTTGTGGTTTCTCTTGGAAATGATTATATCGAAAACTAAAAATTAATAAAGTTAATATATTTGCACTAACTGTTCTTATTTTTCGCTATCTTTTTTTATGGGAGTAAATTTTAAATTCATCTAAATTCATCTTTTATCTTTAATTTATTTATGGCTTTTGCGTCTGTGGTACGTACGGTTGAAAAATCACCTTTAACTAGAGAATTGTTAACAAAACTTAGTAGAGGACAGTCTCTTCTGCTAAATGGGATTCCTCGTTTACCTAAAGGAATTGTTAGTTCTAGTTTGGCACGGGCAGAAAATAGGAATCTTTTAGTAATATGTCCGACAATTGAGGAGGCTGGACGTTGGGCGGCTCAATTAGAGGCGATGGGGTGGCAGACAGTAAATTTTTATCCTACTTCCGAAGCGTCTCCCTATGACCCTTTTGATCCTGAATCTGAGACAATATGGGGGCAGATGCAGGTTCTCTCAATTGTCAAGGATCAACCATTGGCTATTGTGGCTACAGAGCGATCGCTCCAGCCTCATTTACCACCCCCAGAGGTGTTTCAGTCTTATTGTCTGACGCTACAACAAGGGATGGAATTAACCTCGAAGCAGTTGGATGAATCTTTGGTTAAATTGGGTTATGAACGAGTAGCTCTGGTGGAAACGGAAGGTCAATGGAGTAGACGAGGGGATATTGTGGATATCTTCCCAGTTTCGGCAGAATTACCCGTAAGGTTGGACTGGTTTGGGGATGAATTGGAACAATTAAAAGAGTTTGATCCTGCGACACAACGCTCTTTGGATAAACTAGAGCAATTATTATTAACACCAACCTCTTTTAGTACGATCATTGCTAACACTATTTTAGAAGCAGATCTAAGCTTAGATAATTATTTTTCTGATGAAGAATTAGAAGCTGTACTTGAGGGGAATTTCCCTGAAGGCATGAGGCGTTTTTTGGGAATTGCTTTTGAACAACTCGCTTCAATTTTAGATTATTTACCCGAAAATACTTTAATTGCAATTGATGAATTAGAACAGTGTCAAGCACATAGCGATCGCTGGATAGAATTAGCAGAATATCAATGGCAAAGTTTAACTCATAGTCTCCCTAAGATTCACACTAAATTGGCAACTTGTTTACTGAATACTGATAGATTTAACTGTATTTATTTATCAGAAATTGCCGAGGAAAAACCCCGTTTAGATATTGCCAATCCTGATGCTGTATCGGTATGTAATTTACAATCACGCCCTATTCCTACTACACCTCATCAATTTGCTAAACTAGCTGCCATTCTTAGAGGTAAACGAGAAATATATAATGGTTTGACTTTACATAACTATCAAACCTGGTTAGTTTCTGCACAGCCAAGTCGTTCTGTTTCTTTATTACAAGAACATGATTGTCCTGTTCAATTTATTCCTAATCCTCAGGATTTTCGGGCGATAGAAAAGTTCCAAATTCAATCTACAGCAGTAGCCTTAAAATATTCAGGTCTAGCGGAATTAGAAGGCTTTATTCTACCTACATATCGGATCGTAATTGCTACTGATAAAGAATTCTTTGGACAACAAACTTTAGCTACTGCTGGCTATATTCGTAAACGTCGTCGAGCTACTTCCAAAAAAGTCGATTTAAACAAATTACGCCCAGGAGATTATGTGGTACATAAACATCACGGTTTGGGCAAATTTATCGAGCTAGAAACTTTATCTCATCGTGAATACTTAGTAGTTAAATATGCTGATGGAACGTTAAGAGTTCCTGCTGATTCTTTGGATATGCTGACGAGATTTCGGCAGACAGGTAAGCGTCCTCCAGAATTAAATAAAATGGCAAGTAAGTCTTGGTCAAAAGCCAAGACTAAAATGCGTAAAAATATTAAAAAACTAGCAGTAGATTTATTAAAACTCTATGCTAAACGCGCTAAGTTATCTGGTTATGCCTATCCACCTGATAATCCTTGGCAACAAGAATTAGAAGATTCTTTTCCTTATCAACCTACTCCAGATCAACTGAAAGCCACCCAAGATATCAAGATAGATTTAGAAAGCGATCGCCCGATGGATCGTTTAGTATGTGGTGATGTGGGTTTTGGTAAAACGGAAGTGGCAATTAGGGCGATTTTTAAAGTAATTACCAGCGGGAATAAACAAGTAGCGTTTCTCGCACCTACAACTATTTTGACGCAGCAACATTATCACACTCTTAAGGAAAGATTTGCCCCCTATCCGATTAATGTCGGTTTACTAAATCGTTTCCGCACTTCCTCAGAGAAAAAAGAAATTATGCAACGCCTCGCTACAGGAGAATTAGATGTAGTGGTAGGTACACAACAGCTATTGGGGAAAGATGTCAAATTCAAAGACTTGGGAATGCTAGTAGTGGATGAAGAACAACGTTTTGGGGTTAACCAAAAAGAAAAGATCAAAGCTTTTAAATCTCAGGTAGATGTTTTAACCCTTTCGGCTACTCCTATCCCCCGTACTTTATATATGTCTTTGTCGGGAATTCGGGAAATGAGTTTAATTACCACTCCCCCGCCATCCCGTCGCCCGATTAAAACTCATCTTTCTCCCTATAATCCTGAAGTAATTAGAAATGCTATTCGTAACGAGTTGGATCGGGGTGGGCAGATATTTTATGTTGTACCCAGAGTAGAAGGAATTGAAGAAGTAAGCGCGCAAATACGGGAGATGATTCCCAATATCAAACTGGCGCTCGCTCATGGACAAATGCCAGAGTCGGAATTAGAGTCAACCATGCTTACTTTTGGCAATGGGGAAGCTGATTTATTGGTTTGCACCACGATTATTGAGTCTGGTTTAGACATCCCCCGTGTCAATACAATTGTTGTCGAAGATTCCCAAAAATTTGGCTTATCCCAACTATATCAGTTAAGAGGTAGAGTAGGGCGATCGGGCATTCAGGCACACGCTTGGCTACTATACCCCAATAAACAGACTTTATCAGATACCGCTCGCAAAAGACTCCGTGCTTTACAAGAATTTAGCCAACTAGGTTCAGGGTATCAACTGGCAACACGGGATATGGAAATACGTGGTGTTGGTAGTCTCTTGGGTGCAGAACAGTCAGGACAAATGACTCAAATTGGCTTCGATCTCTATATGGAGATGTTACAAGAATCAATTCAAGAAATTCAAGGACAAGAAATACCCAAAGTAGAAGATACCCAAGTCGATCTAAAACTCACCTCCTTTATTCCCACCAGCTATATTAGCGATCCCGATCAAAAAATGGATGCTTACCGTGCTGTTGCTACAGCATCATCAAAAAAAGAACTAGTGCAAATTGCTGCGGAATGGGAAGATCGCTATGGAGCAATTCCTCCATCAACACAACAATTAATTCAAGTGATGGAGTTAAAACAAATTGCTAAATCTATTGGCTTCTCCCGCATCAAACCCGAAGGACAACAAAACATAGTTCTGGAAACACCGATGGCTGAACCTGCTTGGAATTTACTCGCAGAAAATCTGCCTAAACATTTGCGATCGCGTTTTGTTTATGCGCCAAAGAAAGTCATTGTACGCGGTTTAGGTATTGTTAAACCTCAAAAGCAATTAGATAACTTAATTGAATGGTTAGGCAAAATTCACAAAACTTTACCTGAGTTGGAGTTAGTTTAGAATGCGATCGCAATTATCATTTCAATCCCTACTATTATCTGTATTTAACTCAGACAAGCCATCAAAATTGCTCCAGCTACATATTTTTTTATTTCTACAGCGGCAACGAAATTGACACTTCTAATCCCTCTTCTAATCCCTCTTCTGTCACTCTCCGAGATAGCTCCTTACAGTCAGTGGATTACATCCATTTTCGAGCTTTGAGTTTTTATTATTAGAAAAAAATAGAGCAATCCTTTTCTCTATAAAGGCTCTAGGATTTAGAAATGATAAAAGTTTTCGGAGTCTGACAGAAGAGGGATAAGTTATATGAAATACAAAAAAGAATGCAACACATTTATTACGTAGGGGCGAACGGTGAGACAGTTGCGGTGGGCGGGTTCCCCGACATAAGCAAACTGTCGAACCCGAAGGGCCGTTCGCCCTTACAGGGTTTTATTTGTAGCAAAAATTTAAATATTTCATATTACTAGTTGAAAAAAGGCAGAGAGCAGTCTATCACGGATACCGCTGAGTCCTACGGACTTGCTTCGCAAACGCATAAGGACAGAAGGCAGAAGCTCTAAAAGAATATGCACCATAACAATGCACATCAGATTATTTAATTATAAGTAAGACTTAGCTGATAATACGGTAGTGATGGTTAACAGAATTCCCAAGAGAATAATTGTCCAAGTTTTGTAAGTACTAGAGGCACTTTTTTTGACTACTAAGGATTCTTGTTCTGCAAGTTGCGATCGCAAACTGGCGATTAGACTTGTTTGTTCGTTTCCTTTTAAATCTAATAAACCATAGTTTTTCTTTTCCTCTTCTAGCTGTTGATTTAGTTGTTCTAGCAATGTCGAGCGATCGCTTATCTGGATCTGAAGATCGCTGTTTTTAGCTTTTTCTTGGTTTAAATTAGCGATTTGCCGCTCTTTTTGGGCTTTTTCTTGCTCTAACTGTTTTTGTGTCTGATTAATAGTTTGTTCCTTGGCAGACACTTGCTGATTTAGCTCTTTTACCTGTTGCTTTTGCTGGGTAAGTTGCTGTTGCAGATCTTCACTAACCTTGTCTTGTTCATTTATCTGAACTTTTTGTTGCTCGATCTGTTTTTCCAGACTACTTGCTTGCTCTTGTTTACTAGTTAGTTGCTTTTGAATAGTTTGATTCTCTCCACCAAGACGCTCAATTTCCTCTTGTCGTTGTTGAATCTCTTCTCTTAACGTATCAATCTGTTGTTGGGTATCGGTGAGTTGCACCTGAAGATTTTGATTAGTATCGTTTGCCTGAGATAATTGGTGTTGTATATCGTCTAACTGTTGTTGTATCTGCTGACGTTGGCTATTGGCACGAGCTAGTTCACCCTGTTTGTCTGCTAGCTGTTGCTGTAATTGAGAAATTGCTGCTTCTTGTTCT